>CAYXXM010000124.1:0-6668 GCA_964469085.1 uncultured Haloferacaceae archaeon | reverse complement strand
GACGTCATCGTCGAGGCCCACGACCAGACCCGGGGCTGGTTCTGGTCACAGCTCGGCATGGGGACGACAGCGCTCGACCGCATCCCCTACGACGAGGTGGTGATGCACGGCTTCGCCCTCGACAGCGATGGCCGGAAGATGTCCAAGAGCCTCGGAAACATCGTCACGCCCTACGAGGCCATCGACGAGGTGGGCCGGGACCCGCTCCGGGCCTACCTGCTGAGCCACGACCAGCATGGTGCCGACCTGCGCTTCGAGTGGGACGGCCTGGAGGAGATGCAAGGGACGCTCAACATCCTCTGGAACGTGTTCCGGTTCCCGCTGCCGTACATGGAACTTGACGGCTACGACCCCGGCGCAGCCGACCTGACCGAGGGCGAACGCAGCCTCGTCGATGACTGGGTGCTCTCGCGGCTCCAGACCGTGAAAGCCGAAACCGAGGAAGCGTGGGACGACTATGCGGTCCACGACGCGCTGACCGCACTGCTCGAGTTCGTCACCGAAGACGTCTCGCGATTCTACGTGAAGGCCATCCGCGAGCGCATGTGGGAGGAAACTGACTCCGCGAGCAAGCGCGGCGCGTACGCGACGCTCGCCACGGTGCTAACCGAGGTCGTTCGCTTGATCGCGCCGTACACGCCGTATCTCGCAGAGCGGATGTACCAGACCCTCGACGGCGATGCCGAGACTGTCCACATGCTCGAGGCTCCGACCCCTGACGAGGAGCTCCACGACCCGGAACTCGAAGGGAACATGGCCGTCCTCCGGGACGTGGAGGAGGCCGCGGCGAACGCCCGCCAGCAGGGGGGCCGAAAGCTCCGCTGGCCGGTTCAGGAGGTCGTCGTCGAGACCGACGACGAGCGCGTCGCCGAGGCGATGGTCGAACTCGAGGAACTGTTCCTCGACCGAGTAAACGCCCACCGGCTCACCGTGACGGAGCGCTACGAGGAACTGGTCGAGGTAGCGGACCCGCAGATGAGCGTCATTGGGCCCGCGTTCGGTGCCGATGCACAGGACGTGATGGCGGAGGTCCGTGGCGAACCCCGCGACGCGGTGGAGGACGGCGTCAACGTCGACGGCGAGACAGTCGAACTCGACGAAGGGATGGTCGAGTACCAGAGAGAACCCCCAGCGCACGTCTCCGCGGCGGCGTTCGACGGCGGAACGGTGTACGTCGACACCGAACTCACCGCGGACATCGAGCGGGAAGGCTACGCCCGTGACCTGATTCGACGGATGCAGGAGACGCGAAAGCAACTCGATCTCGACGTGGAGGAGGACGTCCGCGTCGCGTTCGACGCGGCCGACGACCGCGTGGCTGGCTTCCTGGACGACCGCCGCGATGTCGTCGCCGACGAGGTCCGAGCGGCGAGCTACGTCGACGTCGAGGATATCGACACCGACCGTGGCCACGTCGAGGACTGGGAGATTGAAGGGGTGACCGTCACTGTCGGCGTCGAGCCCGTCGAGCACTGACGGCCCCGAACTGGACTGACGGCTATTCGAACGAACCTTTTTGTCCGATGACGGGACCAGCCCGTCGCGTGACCTGAGAATCGTGGCGCGACGAACTGGGCCGGAGTCCGGAGCCCGTCGTGCCACCCGTGTCGCTCCGGCTGTTCGCCATCTACAGCGCCCACCCCCGACGGCCCACACCGCCGACTTGTCGGGTTATTCGGGTGTTGCCACAATCAGGTAGTAGCTGCCTGCCTCCAGCTCCCGCGCCTCCTCGACAGCGAACCCTGCATCGGCGACCAACCCGGTCCAGTAGCCCAGCGGCTCGGCCTCGGTGTCGTGGGGTATCGGGAGCTCCAGCACCCCCAGTGTGCCATCAGGCCCGAGCCCACGACGAGCCTCCACCAGTGCCGACTCTGCAGCCTCCCGCGGCAGGTCGTGGAGGACGCGGCAGGCCGTTACGACGTCGAGGCTCTCGCTGGCGACCGGGAGTGCCGCGGCGTCACCGGCAACAATCTCGGCGTCCGGTCCCGCTTCAGCGGCGTTCCGTCGAGCCAGTGCCGGCCCGTTCCCGAGAATGATCCGGTCGTCGAACACGTCGAGGCCGAGCAGGCGGCAGTCCGACGGGACCGCTGGCGCGAGGCCGACCAGCGACCGCCCGGTTCCACAGCCGACGTCTAACGCGCGGTCGGCCTCCCCGTACGGCATGGCCTCACGGAGTGCTCGGTACTTCCAGCGGTCGGGCTGCCAGGGCGGCGGTGAGAGCAGCCGGTCGAGTGGCCCGGCGCCGCGCGTTGCGCCCACGGCGGCAAGGATGAGCCCTGCGCCTCGGGAGAGAACCCCGCCGCGCACCCACAGAACCAGTCCGGCCGCAACGAGACCGCCCGCGACGAGGACCCGTCGGAACCGCCGGCGCCAGTGGTAGATACCGAAGTAATAGGCCATATCGCCAGCATGGCCGCGAAGGCCTTGAGGTTCGGGGCGCCAGCAGCGCCAGCGTCGGTCAGTCGACGATACCGCTATCGGCTGGTCCGGCAGCGCCGAACGATGCGACCAGCTCGTCGAGTCTCTCCGGGTCCCCGGCACCGGGAAGCGGCTGCTCGGCAGTTCGGCAGCGGGCTTCGACGTCCAGCCCGGCGCAAACGCGGTCAGCCACAGCTTCGGCCATGAGCCGGTGGGTCGTCAGCTTCCCGCCGACCACGCTGAGCAGTCCAGGCGCCTCGGCGTGGTCGACTATGGCATAGTCCCGTGAGATGCCTCGCTCGCCGCGGACCGAATCGGCCGGCTCGTAGAGCGGCCTGACTCCCCAGTAGATACGCTCGATGGTCGCGTCGGCGAGCGCTGGAACCATCGCCGCACACTCCGAGACGGTTCGGGTAACTTCCCAATCGGCCCGCTCGAACTCGTCAGGGTCGTCGACGGCGACGCTAGTCGTTCCGAGCACGACAGAGTCCTCGTGTGGAACCACGATATCGCCGTCGTCGGGGGCCCGACAGCGGTTCAGTACCGGGCCGAGCCCCTCGTGGTCCACGGCGACCATAACGCCGCGGGTTGGACGCATCCCCAGCTCAGCCCCCGCAAGTGCCGCGACTTTCCCGGCCCAGGGACCGGCCGCGTTGACGGCCATCGCTGCGTCGACAGTTCGGGGGCTGGCACCACCGACGTGCACGGTTACGCCAGTCCCGCGGGTGTCGATGCCGGTGACCTCACACCCTGTCGAAATCTCGGCATCGTGTGCCCGGGCGCTTTCAGCAGTCGCGGCGACGAGTCTGGACGGGTAGACCACGCAGTCGGGGACCGAGATACCGCGGACGACGTCGTCGGACGCCGCTGGAACGCGTTCACGCACACGTTCTGCATCCAACGGTTCCACGTCGATACCGACGTCGTGGCAGGCGTCGATCTTGCGGTCAAAGTAGCCCGGGTCGTCCTCGGCCAGCTGGATGAACAGCCCGCCGGTGTCGGCCACACAGCCCGCGGCAATATCGCGGAGCACCCGATTCTCCCGGAGACAATCAGCCGCGCCGTCCGGATCGGTCTCGGCGTAGCGTGCACCGCTGTGGAGCACGCCGTGAGAGCGCCCGGTAGTGCCGGCGTTCAGGCCGTCGCCGCGTTCGAGCAGCGTCACCTCGACGCCGCGGATGGCGAGGTCGCGAGCGACGCCGACGCCAGTGGCGCCGCCACCGATGACGACGACGTCCGTCTCGGAGTCCATTGGCAGGGTGGTTGCGGCCGCGGCACTTGAGCGTTGGCGGCCCGGAACCGAAAGAACCGACTCACCGGCACACGCAGGCAGCGTATGCACGTCCACGTGAACGCCGCCGAAAGCGTCGACGGGAAGCTTTCGACCCACCAACGGGAGCAGGTGGCAATCTCCGGCAGCGAAGATTTCGACCGGGTGGACGCGCTTCGCGCCGACGCCGACGCGCTGATGGTCGGCGTCGGAACCGTTCTCGCCGATGACCCGAGTCTGACGGTCAAAGCCGATGGACGGCGGGAGCAGCGCGTCGAGAACGACGACCCATCGAACCCCGCCCGCGTCGTCGCCGATTCCGGGGCTCGGACACCCACGGACGCTGCGGTGCTCGACGGCGAGGTGGCGACGTACGTCCTCGTGAGCGAGGCGGCTGCTGCGGACGCTGTCGCGGCGCTCGAAGGAGCCGGCGCGACCGTCATCGTCGCCGGTTCGGAGCAGGTCGACCTTCAGACTGGCCTGGCGCGGCTCGAAAACCGGGGTGTAGCGCAGCTACTGGTCGAGGGCGGCGGCGAACTGCTCTTCTCCCTGTTTGCGGCCGGGCTGGTCGACCGGCTCTCCGTCTTCGTCGGCTCGGTCGTCGTTGGCGGCCGAGACGCGCCCACGCTGGCCGACGGCGAGGGATTCACCGATCCGGACCGGTTTCAGACGCTCGCTCTCGAGGACGTCGAGCGACTTGACGACGGGGTCGTTCTTCGCTACGACGTCGAGGCCTGATCGGCTACCCCGACGGCCGCTCTATTCGGCGTCGAAGGCGCTGACGAGACCCTCGTGAGCCTCACCGTTCGAGGCGACGAGTCCGCGCGAGGTCGGCGTCCACCGGTCGCCGTGGATATCCGTGACAGTGCCGCCGGCCTGGCGGATGAGGTGGACGCCAGCGACAGTGTCCCACGGGTAGAGTCGAACGCTCGAAACGGCGGCGTCGAGTTCGCCCGCGGCGACGGCCGAGAGGACGAGTTGCGCACACCCGAAGCGGCGGTGCTCGCCGAACTCCTGAACGGCGGTGTCGACAACCTCGGCCATCTGTCGTCGGTGGCCGGGAGAAAACCCGAATATCGGGTTGATCGTGAACGCTGCTGGCGCGGACTCGTCGCTCACGGTGATCGATTCGCCGTTCCGCATCGCACCGTCGGCCGCGGCGGCGTACGTGTCCCCGAGTGCGGGAAAATGATTGACAGCGGCGAGCGGTTCGGCGTCCTCGACAGCCGCAACGGCGACGCCCCAGTTGCGGTTGCCGGCGACGAAGTTGTTGGTCCCGTCAATCGGGTCGACGACCCACGCGTCGCCACGGTCGGGAACCGTTGTTCGCGTCTCGACGCTCTGCAGGTCCTCTTCGCCGACGAGGACGGCGTCGGGCGTTTCCTCGCGCAGGAGTGTTACGATGCGGCGCTGGACCGCGCGGTCGAATTCGGTGACAGAATCGAGCGCGCGCTCCTTGGTCTCGACAGTGAATTCACCCCGGAACCCGTTCATCGCGACATCGGCTCCCGAGAGCGCAGCCTCACGGGTGACCGCGAGTCGCGCCGTGACGTCCATGGGCCTGATTGCTCGCCCGAGACTCAAGGGTGGTTCGATTGCCAGCGAAACGGGAGCCCGGCGTCAGTTGTCGGCGGACTCGCGGCTGGACCGGTCGGCAGCCCCAGGGCCGTCTGCGGCGGGAACTAACCCTTATTACCCGTCACGACCCAGTACCGGCTGATGGACGTCGACAAGCACGCCGAGGAGCTTGCCTCCGCTCTCGGTGTTGACAAAGAGGAGGTCACAGAGGAGCTGGAGAACCTGCTCCAGTACAGCGTTCCGGTCGACGAGGCCAAACAGAGCATCCGCCGCAAACACAGCGACGGGGGCGGCGACGGCGCCCCCGAATCGCTTGACGTGGCCGACCTCACGACCGAGCACGACAACGTCACCGTCACTGTCCGGGTGCTGACGAAGGGAACTCGCTCGATTCGCTATCAGGGCGAGGACATCACCATCCGCGAGGGCGAGTTCGCCGACGGGACGGGCACCGTCTCCTACACCGCGTGGCAGGAGTTCGGCTTCGAACCCGGCGACACCGTCACCGTCGGCAACGCCGGCGTTCGCGAGTGGGACGGCAGCCCCGAACTCAATCTCGGCGACAGCACCAGCGTGGCCCTGGAGACCGACGAGCTATCGGTGCCACAGGAGTCCGGCGGCGACCGTACGCTCATCGACCTGGCCGCCGGCGACCGCGGGCGGAACGTCGCGGTTCGCGTCGTCGAGGTCGAAGAGCGGATCATCGACGGCCGGGACGGCGACACCAAGATTCTCTCGGGCGTCATCGGCGACGAAACCGCACGGCTCCCGTTCACAGACTGGGACCCACATCCCGAAATCGAGGCTGACGCGAGCGTCAGACTGGAGGACGTCTACGTCCGGGAGTATCGCGGCGCGCCCTCGGTGAACGTCTCGCAGTTTTCGACGGTCACCGCCCTCGAGGAGGCGGTCGACGTCACAGAGGACGCTCCCTCGCTGGCTATCGGTGAGGCCGTCGCTGGCGGCGGCCTCTTCGACGTCGAACTTACGGGCAACGTCATCGAGGTCCGGGACGGCTCCGGCCTCATCGAGCGCTGCCCCGAGTGCAACCGCGCAATCCAGAACGGCGAGTGCCGCTCACACGGCAGCGTCGACGGTGAGGACGACCTGCGGACGAAAGCCATTCTCGACGACGGGACCGGGACCTGCACAGCCATCCTGGGCCGGCAGATTACCGAGGAACTCTACGGCGGCGACCTCGACGATGCGCGCGACGCGGCCCGCGACGCGATGGACCGCGATGTCGTCGCCGACGACATCGCCGCCGAACTGGAGGGCCACGAGTACCGGGCCCGTGGCTCGCTCTCGGTCGACGAGTACGGCGCGAACCTCAACGCGGAGAACTTCGAACAGAGCGACGCCGAGCCGGCCGAGCGAGCACGTGACGTGCTTGCGGACGTCG
>CAYXXM010000123.1:0-6749 GCA_964469085.1 uncultured Haloferacaceae archaeon | reverse complement strand
AGAGCCGATGACTGACGTCCTGTTCGTGGCGGAACACCGCCGGGGCGACATGCGGGAGGTGAGCTACGAGGGAATCACGGCTGGTCGCGAGCTCGCCGATGCGCTCGGCGGTGACCTCCACGTCGCGGTCATCTCCGGGGATGTCGAGCGGTTCGCGTCGTCGCTGAACACGCCCGCCGTCGACGCCATCCACACGGTGGACGTGGGCGAGGAGTTCGACCACGCCGTCTACGCCCGCGCCACCGAGGCGCTCCACGCGGAACTCGACCCGGCCGCGCTCGTGCTCCCCAACTCCGTCAACGGGCTGGACTACGCGCCCGCGGTCGCGGACGCGCTGGACCTCCCGTTCGTCACGGACGCCGTCGATCTCGACTACGACGACGGCCTCACCGCGACCCGGGAGATGTACGGTTCGAAGGTCGAGACCACCGTCGACGTCAGTGCGGCAAGTGCCCCAAGCAGCCAGTCGCAGTCCGGCGACGACGCCGACCAGTTCGTCGTCAGCATCCGCGGCGGCGAGTGGACCGCCGACAGCGGCGCCGGCGACGCCGACATCGTCCCACTCGGGTTCGACGCTGCAGAGGCAGACGACAGCGTCCGCGTCCAGGGGTTCGAGGCGGTCGGCGGCGGCGACGTCGACATCGGCGAGGCGGAGTTCCTCGTCTCCATCGGCCGGGGCATCGAGGAGGAGGAGAACCTCGACATCGTTCGCGACCTCGTGGATGCGACCGGGGCGACGCTCTCCTCGTCGCGACCAATCGTCGACAACGGCTGGCTCCCGAAGAACCGCCAGGTCGGCCAGTCGGGCAAGCAGGTGACGCCGACGGTGTATCTCGCCATCGGCATCTCCGGGGCGGTCCAGCACGTGGCCGGGATGAAGGGTGCCGAAACAATCATCGCCATCAACACCGACCCGAACGCACCCATCTACGACATCGCGGACTACGGCATCGTCGACGACCTCTTCGACGTGGTTCCGGCGCTGACTGCCGAGTTCGAGTAGAACCATTTTACACTGGAGGGCGGCTGCGCCGCCCCTCGGCAAACGCCTCACCGACAGTGCTCCTCGACTCGCCTCCGCGCACGCTCACCAGTTCGCCTGCCTGATTGCTCGAAAGCCTGCCAGCACGCCCGTCCGTCTGCCTGCTCGCTCGGCTGTCGGCCCCACTCGCGGTCAGTGGACGCGCCGGCGATTCCATCTCAAGCGCCAGCCAAGCCTCCTCTCGGCAGCCACCGCGCCGGTCGCTTTCGCAAGCACCTTATACGCTCCCGGAAAATCACAAACTGATCAGCTAATGCCCAGACCGGAAGTTCTTGAACGAATCAAGGAGGCGGAGGCCGACGCCGACGATATCGTCGCGGACGCCCGCGAGGAGAAGGAGGAAACCATCGCCGAGGCCCGCAAGCAAGCCGACGAGATCCGGACGGAGGCCGAGGCGGCGGCCGACGAGTTCGAGGACGAGCGGCTCTCCGAGGCCCGAGCGGAGATCGAGGACGAGCGCGAGGAGATTCTCGAGGAGGGTGAGCGCGAGCGGGAACACCTCGTCGAGGAGGCAGAGGAGAACGTTGATGAGGCGGTCGATTACGTACTCGAACGGTTCGAGGAGGCGGTCGATGTTCAGACCTGAACGGATGAGCAAGATCTCGGTGACCGGCTCCACGCAGGTGATGGAGTCGGTCATCGAGACGGTCCACGAGCAGAACCTGCTGCACGTCTCCGAGTACGACGGCTCGTGGGAGGGGTTCGAGCAGGGCAACCCGGAACAGGAGGCCGAGTGGGCCTCCGAGAAGCTCGTGACGGTGCGGGCCATCGAGAGCATCCTCGGCGTCGAGGCGGCCGACGCCGACGCGCCGCGGGTCATCACCCACGACGCCATCGAGGAGAAACTCCCCGAGGTCCAGCGGGAAGCAAACCGGCTCGACGACCGGCGTGGCGAACTCCGGGACGAGCTCCGGACCGTCGAGGAGCGCCTCGACGGCGTCCAGCCGTTCGTCGACCTCGGCATCAGCCTCGACCTGCTCTCGGGCTACGACAGCCTCGAGGTGGCCGTGGGCGAGGGCGACGCCGAGGAGGTCGAGCGCGCGCTGCTCGACGCCGACGGCGTCACCCAGTACGAGATCGAGTCCGGGGAGGATGGCCCGCTCGCGGTGTTCCTCTACCCGAGCGAGCATGCTGAGGAGGCCGTGCTCGACGACGCGCTGGTCGGCACCGGCTTCACCGAGTACGAGGTGCCCGACGCTGACGGGGCGCCCGAATCCTACCGCCGGACACTCGAGAGCCGGCGCCAGCAGCTCCGTTCGGAACTCGACACCGTGGAGAACGAGCTCGACGAACTCACGGAGCGCTACGCGGAGTTCCTGCTCGCGGCCGAGGAGAGCCTCTCCATCGACGTCCAGAAGGCTGAGGCCCCGCTCTCCTTTGCGACGACCGAGAACGCGTTCATTGCCGAGGGCTGGATCCCGACCGACGACTACACGGAGTTCACGGCGGCACTGACCGACGAACTCGGCGACCGGGTCGAGGTCGAGGAGGTCGAGCGGGCGTCGTTCACCACCGGCGGCGACACGCACCACGAGGCGGTCGCGGATGGGGGCCACACGGCCAGCGACGAAGAGCCGCCGGTCGTCCAGGACAACCCGGACGTCGCCAGCCCGTTCGAGGTGCTGGTGAAAGCGGTCGGTAACCCGAACTACCGGGAGTTCGACCCGACGGTAATCCTGTTCCTGACGTTCCCGCTCTTTTTCGGGTTCATGATTGGCGACGTCGGCTACGGCGTCATCTACTCGGCCATCGGCTACTACCTGTACGAGAGCTACGACGCACAGGCGCTCAAGAGTCTCGGCGGCGTCACGTTGACGGCGGGGCTGTTCACCGTCGCCTTCGGCTTCCTCTACGGCGAGATATTCGGCCTCCACCTCGTCACCACGTATCTCTGGGAGGGCGTGGTCGGTCTGAAACACGCGCCCATCGAGAAGGGGCTCTCCCCCGCGACCGGCTACTGGGCCGAGGCGTGGTTCCTCCTCTCGGCCGTCGCCGGCATCATCCACCTCAACATCGGCTACGCGTTCCAGTTCCTCGAGGACGTGGAGTTCCACGGCCTCACGGAGGCGCTGCAGGAGTCTGGCTCGTGGCTGTTTGCCCTCAACGGCGTCTGGCTGTACGTCTTCAGCAGACACGGCGAGAGCGCGAAACCGGAGTTCCTCTACACCGTCCTCGACGGCACGGGCGAGCATGCGGGCCAGGCGGCATTCTCGCTTGGCTTCACCGGCTTCCCGGTGTGGGTCGGCTTCCTCGGCGCCGCCATGATCGCCGTCGGCTTCGTCCTGCTGGCGATGGGCGAACCGCTGGAGCTCGTGGAGTTCCACACCGTCTTCGTCCACGTGCTCTCGTACCTGCGAATCCCTGCCGTGCTGCTGGCGAAAGCCGGGATGGCATTCGCGGTAAACCTCCTGTTCTTCGGCGCCTACTCGGAACCGACGGAAGAGGGGGCGGCGTATCACTTCATGCTCTCACACGGCCCGGAGTACGTGCTGGAGCACTCTCCCGAGGCGACCATCATGTTCAGCGGCCTCGTCCACGGGAGCCTGGCGGCGTTGCTCGTCGGCATCCTCGTCCTGGTCGTCGGTCACCTGGTGGTGCTGATACTCGGGGTCACCTCCTCGGGCATTCAGGCGGCCCGCCTGGAGTACTTCGAGTTCTTCGCGAAGTTCTACGACGGCAACGGGCGGGCGTACACGCCGTTCGGCTACGAGCGCACACACTCCACCGAGAGCTAACTGCTCGACCGTCGGCTGTCGGCCGCCGCAAGTTGCGGCGGTTTTCCGCCGCAACACCCCTGAGCGGCAGTGCTATCGCCCGACACGGCCAATGTTTTTGGGAAGACTTATGTCTCGTTCGGGGCCAAATCGACATGTTCGGTTCCATCGTAATCCATGATCGAAACCACTACTGAGTTGGCGAATGTTGTACTGCAGAGCAGCGGGCCGGCACTCAACACTGGGGCGGCGGCAGCTATCGCCGTCGGTCTCGCCGCGTTCGGGACGGGCTACGCCCAGCGGGGTATCGGTGCGGCGGCCGTCGGCGCGGTCGCCGAGGACGACGACAACTTCGTCCCGGGACTCATCTTCACGGCCCTCCCCGAGACGCTCATCATCATCGCCTTCGTCGTCTACTTCCTCGCGACGGCGTAACAACGACTCCACTTCTCACACATGAGCCTGGAGACTGTCGTTGAGGACGTTCGAGATGAGGCCCGCGCGCGTGCCGAGGAGCTCCGCGAAGAGGGCGAGCGACGGGCAGACGAGATCATCTCCGAGGCCGAGGCGGACGCCGAGGAGATCAAAGCGTCCCGCGAGGCGAAACTCGAGGACCAGATCGCCGAGGAGCGCGACCAGGCGCTCTCGAGTGCGAAGCTCTCGGCCAAACAGGAGCGCCTGGAGGCCCGCCGCGACGCGCTGGAGCAGGTCCGCGAGCGGCTCGAGGACGCGGTCGCCGACATCGACGGCGAGCGCCGCGAGGAGCTGACCCGGGCGCTGCTGGACGACGCCGCCGAGGAGTTCGGCGACGAGGGCGTCCAGGTGTACTGTCGCGAGGGCGACGAGGCGCTGCTGGAGGAGCTGCTCGCGGAGTACGAGGGCTGGTCGGTTGCCGGGACCGAGGACTGTCTCGGCGGCGTCGCCGTCGAGAGCGAGGCCTCGCGGGTCCGCGTGAACAACACGTTCGACTCGGTACTCGCGGACGTCTGGGACGAGGAGCTCAAACGAACCAGCGAACGCCTCTTCGAAGAATGAGCGCCACCGGCAGTTCGAATCCGGAGTACGTCACCGCTCGCGTGAGCGCCCGGCGTGCGGCGCTGTTCGACGACGAGGATTACCGGAAGCTGGTCCGGATGGGTCCCTCCGAGATTGCGCGGTATATGGAAGAGTCGAACTACGAGACGTCAATCAACCGGCTCGGCTCGCGCCACGCCGGCGTCGACCTTATCGAGTACGCGCTGAACGACACCCTCGCGTCGACGTTCGACGACCTGCTCACGTGGGCCGACGGCCGGCTCTACGAGCAGGTCGCCCGCTACCTGCGGAAGTTCGACGCGTGGAACGTCAAAACCGCGGTGCGTGGCAACTACGTCGGCGCCGACCCCGACGAGATCAGCGCCGACCTCATCCGCGCCGGGGAGTTCGACGACCAACTCCTCGACCAGCTCGAGGCGGCCGACTCGATTGGCGCGGTCGTCGAGCTACTCGACGACACGATGTTCGGCGACGCGCTCGCCGACGCGTTCAGCGAGTACGAGGCGTCGGATGAGCTCGTGCCGCTGGAGAACGCCATCGACCGCGCGTACTACGCGAACCTGTTCGAGGGAACTCGCGAGTCAGGTGGCGGTGCGGCGTCCGTGTACGCCGAGTTCCTGCAGGCCGAGATCGACTTCCGGAACGCCCGGAACGCGCTTCGGCTCGCCCGCAGCGGTGCCGACCTGGACCCGGCGGCCTACTACATCGAGGGCGGCTCGCTGTTCGAGGCGGACGAACTCGCGGCGCTCTCCCGGAACACCGACGAACTGGTCGCCCGAATTCGGGAGAGCCAGTACGGCGACGACCTCTCGGACTCCCTCGACGCGCTGGAGGAGGCAGAGAGCCTCATGGGGTTCGAGCGGGCGCTGGACGCCGCGCTGCTGGAGTACGCCCGGAGCGCGGGCCACATCTACCCGCAGTCGGTCGTCCCGGTCATCGCGTTCGTGCTGGTGAAGGAGCGCGAGGTCGAGAACATCCGCGCCATCGCGCGCGGCCGGGAAGCGGGGCTCTCCCCCGAGGCGATTCAGGCGGAACTGGTGGTACTATGAGTCAGGAAATCGCGGTCGTCGGCAGCCCGGAGTTCACGACCGGGTTCCGCCTCGCGGGCGTTCGAACGTTCCAGAACGTCCCCGACGCGGAGAAGGACGAGCGCCTCGACGACGCCGTCGAGGAGACGCTGGCAGACGACGACGTCGGCATCGTCGTGATGCACGACGACGACATGGACCACCTCTCGCGGGGGACCCGCGAGGCGGTGGAGACGAGCATCGAGCCGACGCTCGTCACGCTGGGCGGCGGCGCCGGCAGCGGCGGGCTGCGCGACCAGATCAAACGAGCCATCGGGATCGACCTGATGGAGGAGGATTAACACAATGAGTCAGGCAACAGACGTCGCCGCGGAGGACCGCGGCCAGATCGAGAGCGTGAGCGGTCCGGTCGTGACCGCCGTCGACCTCGACGCCCGGATGAACGACGTCGTCTACGTGGGCGACGAAGGGCTGATGGGCGAGGTTATCGAGATCGAGGGCAACATCACGACGGTCCAAGTGTACGAGGAAACCTCCGGGGTCGGCCCCGGCGAACCCGTCGTCAACACGGGCGAGCCGCTGACGGTCGACCTCGGCCCGGGGATGCTGGACTCCATCTACGACGGCGTCCAGCGGCCCCTGAACGTCCTGGAGGAGAAGATGGGCAGCGCCTTCCTCGACCGTGGGGTCGACGCCCCCGGCATCGACATGGAGCAGACCTGGGAGTTCTCCCCCGAGGTCGAGGCAGGCGACGCGGTCGAACCCGGCGACATCGTCGGGGTCGTCCCCGAAACCCAGACCATCGAGCACAAAGTGATGGTGCCTCCCGGCTTCGTCGGCGGCGCGGTCGCCGAGGCAGCGTCCGGCGAGTTCACCGTCCAGGAGCCGGTCGTGACCCTCGAGAACGGCGAGGAGGTCACGATGGACCAG
>CAYXXM010000122.1:0-6752 GCA_964469085.1 uncultured Haloferacaceae archaeon | reverse complement strand
GCAGGCCGGTTCGCCGGCGACGACCGCTGGCTCCTGTTGCTCCCTGACCAGCGACGGCAGTCGTTGGACGGGGTGGCGTGGAACGCTGCTGCGGGAGTGGTCGAACAGGTGTTCTCGCTCTCGCTCGATGGAGCGCTGACGACGAACGTGACGGCGGTGCGGAACACGGGAGAAACAGCGGTCGTCGCTGCCGGAACAGAGTCGGGCGTTCGGTTCTGGCGACGCCGTTAGAGCAGCCCTTCCGCCGCCAGCCGCGAGAACCCCTCTCTCAACCGTTCCTCGCTGGCCGCGTAGGAGATTCTGGCGTAGCCCGGTGCGTTGAACGCGCTCCCCGGAACCGCGGCGACGTGGGCGTCCTCGATGGCCGTGTCGGCCCACGCCACGTCGTCGGTGGGGCCCTCGTCCGTGGGTATCATCGCGTAGAACGCCCCCTCCGGCTTGGGAATCACCGTCCCGCGGTCGGCCAGCAGGTCCACCACGAGGTCACGTCGCTGCTCGAAGGCGGCGACCATCTCCGCCACCTCGGTTTCGACGCTGCGGAGTGCCTCGACGCCGGCGTGCTGGACAAAGTTGGCCGCGCAGGTGACGGAGTGGCTGTGGACCTTCGAAACCTGGTCGACCAGCGGTTCGGGCGCCGCGAGATAGCCGAGCCGCCAGCCGGTCATCGCGTAGGCCTTCGAGAAGCCGTTGACGGTGACGGTGCGCTCGGCCATGCCGTCGAGGGAGGCCAGCGCCACAGGGTCGGCGTCGTAGCTGATGCGGTCGTAAATCTCGTCGGCGACGACGGTGACATCGTGCTCGATTGCGAGGTCACGCACCCCCGCCATCGCCGCGTCGGAGAAGACGGCGCCCGTGGGATTCGAGGGGGAGTTGACGACGAGCAGCGTCGTGTCGCTGGAGATGGCCCCGGCAAGGTCGTCGAGGGCGGGTTCGAGCGCGAAGCCGTGCTGGCCGAGGTCGACGCGGGTGAGCTCCGCCCCGGCGATCTTCGCCATCGCCTCGTAGGAGACCCACGCGGGGTCGAGCAGCACGACCTCGTCGCCCTCGTCGACGAGGGCCTGCATCGTCTCGAACAGGGCCTGCTTCGCGCCGGGGGTGACGACGACGTTCGCCGGGGCACAGTCGACGCCTTTCGCCATGAGGTCAGTCGAGATTGCCTCCCTGAGTTCCGGAACTCCGTTCGACGCGGTGTAGGTGGTGTGACCAGCAGCGATGGCCTGTCGACCGGTTTCGCGGATGCGCTCGGGCGTCGGGAAGTCGGGCTCGCCGACCGAGAGGTCGACGACATCGACGCCCTGTTCGTTGAGTTCGCTGGCCTTGTTGCCGACCGCGACGGTCGCCGAGGGCTCGACCCGGCCGACGCGGTCGGCGAAATCCCAGCTCCGCCCGCTCATGGGAGGGCCTCCACGAGGTCGACCGCGGCGTCGACGGCGGCGCCGCCTTTCTCGACGCGCTCGCGGGCTTCGGCCCCGCTCTGGCCGGGCCCCGTGATGCCGAACGTGACAGGGGTGTCCCGGTCGAGACTGACCTCCTGGAGCGATTCTGCCGTCGCGTTCGCGATGGTCTGGTCGTGGTCCGTATCCCCGGTGACGACCGTCCCGACGACAGTGACCGCGTCGATGTCGTCTCGTCGGGCGAGTCTGTCGGCCGCCAGCGGCGTGTCGTAGACGCCCGGCACCCGGACGGTGCTCGTGACCTCGACGCCGCGGTCGGCGGCGGCGTTCGTCGCCGCCGCCGCCATCTGTTCGGTGACGGACGCGTTGAACTGCGCCACCACCAGTCCGAGATTCACCATGGCTGGTGGCTGAACGGCGCCGATGAAAGAACTACCGAAGCGGGAGACTGCGGCCGTCGTCGGGCGCGGCCCCCTCCTCGCGGAAGTGACGGACGGCACCGACTGCCCAGCCGCCGATTACGATCAGTGACGCCCAGAACATGATGAACCCGGGCCCCTCGATGTCGAACAGTTGCTGGAGCGGCCCGCTCAGGCCGACCGGCTGAAGCACGTTCAGCAGGAGCCAGACCGTCAGGTCGAACGTGAGCCCGCGAGCGACATCGCGGAAGGCGGGCGACACCAGCGCTGCAGCGATCGGTGGGAGCACGAGCGTCAGTGCGCCAAGCGGGTGGACCACCAGAATCGTTGCCACCGGACCCGAGCGGTCAGAGACGGCCAGCAGGGCCGAGCCGGTGATGAGGAAGACCGAACCTGCGGCGAGGAGAATCGTCGCGACCTCGATGGCGAGTGCGACCAGCCACGGGTTGAACGAGACAATCCAGAACAGCAGCTGAAAGACGAGATAGACGTGGACCCGGCGGTCGCGTGCGAGGAGCTCGATACCGCCGAGGAGCCTCCGCGGGTCGTCGGCCATCACGAACCCGATAACGGTGAATACGGCGCCGATGGTGATTCCGCCCATCGAAACGTAGTACGCCGTCAGGATGCCGGCGTGGAGCAGACCCTCCAGCCACGCAGCCACCCAGGTACCGAGATGGAAACTGGAGTTGCCGAACGGCAGCAACGGCACGTCCAGCTGGAGCGCCGGAACCCCGAACAGCGAAACGCGTCCGTACCCCTGCGTCACGAGCAGTCGTCGAACGGAGACGTTAACCAGGAGTGCAAGACAGCCGACCGGCAGGCCGACGACGCCGAGTTTGGCCCACTCAGTTGCCGGTGAGTCGAGGGACTGGGTGGGGCCAGTAGGCATATACCAATAACTCAATTCTGCGTAAAAAAGGCTTCCATCCCGGTGGGACAGGTTCCGGGGACTGGCTCAGGGCCAGTTGCCGTTATCCGTGAACGCGTCGACGACGCGCTGGATGGCGACGACGTACGCCGCCGTCCGGAAGTTCGGCGGGTCGAACGCCTCGTAGGCGTCGGTCAGGCCGTCGAACGCGTCCGTGATGATGACCTCGAGTTCCTCGTTGACCCGCTCCTCGCTCCAGTAGAAGCGCTGGCGGTTCTGGACCCACTCGAAGTACGAGACGGTGACGCCGCCGGCGTTGGCGAGAATGTCCGGGAAGACGTGAACGCCCTTCTGGGTCAGCACGTCGTCGGCCTCCGGGGTCAACGGCCCGTTCGCCGCCTCCACGATGACGTCGGCGTCCACGTCGGCCGCGAGGTCGCCGTCGATAGCGTTCTCCAGTGCCGCCGGGACGAGCAGGTCCACGTCCAGTGTGAGCAGTTCCTCGTTGCTCAGCGCGTCGGCGTCCTCGTAGCCCGAGACCGAGCCGGTTTCGCGCTTGAACTCCTTCACCGCAACGGGGTCGAAGCCGTCAGCGTCGTAGATTGCCCCCGAGGAGTCAGAAACCGAGACGATGTCGGCGCCGAGCTCGTCGATGAATTTGGTCGCGATCCAGCCGGCGTTTCCGTAGCCCTGCACCGCGACGGAGGCACCCTCCATCTCCTTGCCGAGATAGTCGAACCCCTCACGAGCGGTCAGCATCGTGGAGCGGCCGGTTGCCTCGACGCGGCCCTCGCTGCCGCCGGTGTCGGGGGACTTGCCGGTGACGACGCCGGGTTCGGTCGTGTTCTCGAGCGTCTCGTACGTGTCCTTGATCCAGTTCATCTCCCGCTGCCCGGTGTTCACGTCGGGTGCGGGGATGTCCGAGTCCTCGCCGATGAACGGCCGAATCTCCTCGGCGAACGACCGGGTGATGTTCTCCAGCTCGTTCGCGGAGTACTCGGCGGGGTCGATGACGATGCCGCCCTTCCCGCCGCCGTACGGGATGTCGACGACCGCACACTTGTACACCATCCAGCCCGAGAGCGCTTTTACCTCGTCACGGGTGACGCCAGGGTGGTACCGGATGCCGCCCTTGTAGGGTCCCCGGTCGCCGTTGAACTCCGACCGGAACGCCTTGAACCGCTCCAGCGAGCCGTCGTCCATGTCGACCGAGAGGTTGGTCTCCAGGACGCGCTCGGGGTATTTGAGTCGGTGGACGACATCGTCGCTCACGTCGAGGTATGCGGCGGCGTCGTCAACCTGCTCCTGCAGGCTCTCGAACGGGTTGGCCTCGTCACTCATATGCGGATTCAACTCCTTCCCTGGCGCGAATAAGCCTGCCGAAACGACCCGAAGCCTCCCTGCGTTCTGGTGAGTGGGCCTGGCTACGTCCCGTCGCTGGCGGCGAGGTCCAGAATCCGTTCGGCCTGGGCGACCAGCGGCGCGTCGATCATCTCGCCATCGACACTGAACACGCCGCGGCCCGCCGACGCGGCATCCTCACGGGCGTCGAGGACCTTCCGTGCCCACTCGACCCGTTCCGGATTCGGCGTGAACGCGTCGTTGATGACGGGTACCTGCGAGGGGTGGATGGCCATCTTGCCGTCGTAGCCCAATTTCCGGGCGGCGGCCGCCTCGCGACGCAGTCCCGTCTCGTCGCCGTAGTCGGTGTGGACCGTATCGATGGCGTCGACGCCGGCGGCGCTAGCTGCGAGTACCACCTGCTGGCGAGCGTGTTGCAGTTCCGACCCCTCCTCCGTTCGGGTCGCACCGACGTCCGCCGCGAGATCCTCGGCGCCGAACACCAGCGCGTCGGTCGCAGGGGCCCCGGCGATATCGACGGCGTTCACCACGCCGCGGGCAGTCTCCACGAGAGCAAGCACCGGGAGCTCCCGGTCGTGCTCGGTCAGCAGGTCAGCAACCCAGCTCACGTCCGCCGCTTCGGCGACTTTCGGCACCATCACCGCGTCGAGGCGAACGGAGGCATCTGACTGGCCGAGTACCCCCTCGATATCGGCGGCGGCCTCGGCGCTGACCCGAACGGTCACCTCGCAGTCCGGGTCGAATGAATCCGCCGAGAGGAGGTCGTGGACCGCCTCGCGCCCTGGGGCTTTCTCGCCGGGTGCGACTGCGTCCTCCAGGTCGAAACACACCACGTCCGCACCAGTTTCTGGCGCGTTCCGCATCAGTTCCGGCTGGTCTCCGGGTGAGAACAGGAGACTCCTGCGTGCCATACGGGCGACCAGTGGCCGCGAGGCGATAAGTCGATGGGGTCCGACGTTGGGCAAAGTCAATCAGGTCCGTCGTTGGGAAACGTCGATGGGGTCCCTGCGAGATGCGGCGCTCCCGGTTCGATGACGGGGTCCAGTTACTGGCCGCTGGTTCAGCTTCCGTCGCAGCCACTCGGAGCTGTGGAGCACCCGTGAAACGGGCGTCAGCAGTCAGCTCTGGGACTGTTGTAACGGAGAAAAAACCGCGATAGCCGAACAGCGCCGGCTACGAGCCGTCCGTCAGGCTCGCAGCTTCAACCCGATGACCGCAGCCAATGCGGCCGCCATGAACAGCACCGCTACTGCCATGGATTCGGGAATTATCGGGCCGGATTCAGTGATCCGCTGGGCCGCTGTCGGTGTCCCGGTCCCGTCAGTGACCTGATCCGGCTGCGTCGCCCCAATGGTTGGGGTGGACGTTGCCGTTGCCGTTTCGGTCGGCGTGGGCGTCGGTGTTGCCGTCGGCGTCGGCGTTGCCGTTGGCGTCGCCGTCGATGTCAACGGATCGGCATCGCGCTCGGTGGCGGTCGCCGTCTCGGTGTCAGTCGTCTGCGTCGCCGTCGATGTGGTATTATCCGTCGCTGTCGAAGTCGACGTTGACGTCGCGGTTGCCGTCGGCGTCGGCGTTGCTGTCGACGTCGACGACGTATCGGAGGTTATCCGATAGTTCGTTTTCGCCGTCTGCTCGCCGTTCAGTCCGATCTGGACGGTGTAATCGCCGGCGCTGCCCGGATTCTGCACGTCCCCGAACTCGGCGATGATGACGTCACCCTCGGCCAGGTTCGTCGGCCCGGAGGTGTTCTGAATCGTCAACGTGTGACCGTTGTTCGAATCGCCAACGGTCATCGCCGAGCCCATCGCGGAGTCGTCGATGACTCCGTCGCCGTTCCGATCGACGCCGAACCGCACGACGTCCGTCTTGTCGACGTTGCTCACGTCGGCCGGGTTGCTGCCCGCGTCGTAGTAGATCCTGATGTAGTTGAGCGAGGATCCGACTGCGTCGGGCCCGACGTCAATTGTGACTGTATGTGTCGCCGTCGCGCCCGCTGTGCTTGGACTGGCTGATACGGAGGCCCCGCCAGCGGCAAGCACCGCAGTCGCCCCGCCGCCGACCGTTATCAAGACCAGCAGAATTGCCACTAACGTGGTTGTTTCGTTCCGATACCGCCCCAACGGTGTTTGGCTACTCCCCACCATCCCAGACTAATTTTCGCATCGGATTCCAAAAAAGGGAAGGGGTGGGGAAAGCTCGCGAGCAGGAGCGAGCCGATGCAGAGGAGGCTCTGCCGGCGACGTACGCGGACCGAGGGACCCGTTATTGAGCCCTCAGGTCGTTTTCGCCGGCGTCAACCCGGAAATGTCGGGGTTCTCGGCGTTCACCTCACTGACGCCCGTCTCGGCGATGTGGTCCTCGGGTGTGAAGCCGCAAGGGGTCGGACACCCCTCAGCTCTTGAGTCGTCACCGTTTTGCGCCGAGCGGTGGAGTGGTCCGGTATGACCGGCCGCTACTACGAGGAGTTCGAGGTGGGCGAAACCATCGAACACGAGAAGCGCCGCACCGTTTCGGAGTCAGACAATCAGACCTTCTGCGACATGACGATGAACCAGCAGCCGCTGCACCTCGATGCAGAGTTCGCGGCGGGTACGCAGTTCGGGGAGCGCCTGGTGAACGGCATCTACACGATGGCGCTCGCGGTGGGGCTCTCCATCCCCGACACCACGGACGGCACCATCGTCGCCAACCTCTCCTACGACAACG
>CAYXXM010000121.1:1873-6766 GCA_964469085.1 uncultured Haloferacaceae archaeon | reverse complement strand
GTAGATTCCTTTCGAGAGATAGCGCTCGCTGGAGTCGGCGAACACCGTCACAACGGCGTCGTACGGCGCGTCTATCTCGCCGTCGCGAATCTGCTCGGCGATCCGCTTTGCGGCGACGGCGTTCGCGCCGGCGCTCGACGCGACCAGATGGCCCTCCTCGGCGGCGAGGCGCTGGATCTCCGCGTGGGACTGCTCGTCCGGGACGGCATGGACCGCATCGACCAGTTCCGGTTCGAACAGTTCGTTCGTGGACGGGTCGTGGGTGCCGATGCCCTCGGTTTTGTACTCGCCCTCCGTCCGGTCCTCGCCGAGCAGGGTCCCATACAGCGAGCCCTCCGGTTCCACGGCAACGACGTGGGTGTCCGGGTTGTGCTCGCGACCGTAGCGGGCCATCCCCATCAACGTGCCAGCCGTCCCACAACCCGCGACCAGCGCACCAACCTCGCCATTGAGGGCGTCGTAGATCTCCGGTGCCGTCGTCTCGTAATGGGCCTCGGTGTTGAGCGGATTCGAGAACTGCTGGGGCACGGCGGCGTTGTCCAGTTCCTCTGCAAGCTCGTGGGCGCGCTCGATGGCGCGTGGCATGCCGTCCTCACTGGGGGTGTTCACCACGTCGGCGCCGAGGGCCCGCATCAGCTGCTGTTTCTCGACCGAGAACCGCTCAGGAACGACGAACACCGCGTCGAGGCCGAGCTGGCCGGCGGCGACGGCGATACCGATACCTGTGTTGCCTGCAGTCGGCTCGATGACGGTCCCGCCGGGCGCCACGTCGCCCTGTTCCAGCATCCCTTCGAGCATGTACTTCCCGATGCGGTCCTTGATGCTGGCACCGGGGTTGAACGACTCCAGTTTGGCGTACACCGGCACCGCCTCGGGGCTGTCGTGGACCCGAACGAGCGGGGTCTCCCCGATGGTCTCGAGCACTGAGTCGAGGGGCTCCCGATGGGTCGTCATGGGGCAATAGAGTCAGCAGGGGCTTGTGTAACTTGCCATCCACGGGGACAGAACTGTTGCAGCGCAGGATTGGTCTCCAGCGCGTCTCAGTCGTTCTCCGACGGGTCGTCGCCGTCGGTTTCATCGCTTCTCGTCGATTCAGTTCCGTCGGCCGCAGAAGATTCAGATCCGTCGTCGGCCGTACCGGGTCCCGCGTCGTCGCCAGTTGCGCCAGTCGCTGACTCCGCCTCGGTGATGTGGGTTTCTGCGGCCACGGCGTCGGCGTCGATGCCCTCCGCCTCAGCGAGGGCGTAGAGCACGGCACGCTGCTCCCGAAGTTCGTCCTCCAGTCCCGCCACCTCGACCTCGATGTGGTCGACGGTTTCCTGGGTCTGCTCGACTTCGTCCCGAAGCTTGTTCAGCCGCTGGTAGACTTTCTCGGCGCGCTCCGCGACGGTCTGGAGCTTCTTCGCTGTGCTTCCGAGTCCCATGAGCGGACGGTAGGGACGAGGGTTTGTGTCGCTTCCGGTGACCGCGCCTGTGTCGTGACGCCGCATCGAGTCAGATCAGTCCCTGCAGAGTTCCCGAACCGATGCCTTCAGCGCCTTCAGCCCGACTGCCGCCTCCGAGAGGTCGACGTGCTCGTCGTAGGTGTGGGCCTGTGCGAGATCGCCCGGTCCCCAGGTTACCGCCTCCATCCCGGCGTCGTTCACCAGGTTCCGCACGTCCGTCGAGGCCTTCACGCCCCACGGTTCGGGCGAGACGTCCCCGAGTACGGCACTGTGGCTGCGCAGCACCTCCGCGACGCGGCTCTCGGTCGAGATGGCTGCTGACTCATACGTACGGGTCCGCTCCCACGACACCTCGACGTCGTGTTCCTCGGTGACCTCCGTGAGCAGCTCCTCGAACTCCGTGTCGATGCGCCCGGCGGATTCCTCGGGGAGGAACCGTCGGTCAACCGTGATGACGGCTTCTTCGGGAACGACGTTCTCCTTCGTCCCCGCCTCGAACTCCGTCACCGTCGCGTACGCCTGCCCGACGAGCGGGTCCGTCCGCTTGCGCACCCGATCGTCGTACACCGCGAGTGCGTCGAGCACGGGTCGGGCCTTCTGGATGGCGTTGATTCCCTGGTCGGGACGGCTCGCGTGTGAGGGCTCGCCACCGACAGTTATCTCGTACCACGCCAGCCCCTTCTCGCTGGTCGCGGTGCGGAGCTCCGTCGGTTCGAGCACCACCCCGTAGTCGCCGTCGTAGCCCAGTTCGAGCAGCCGCTTGGTGCCGGGTTCGGCGGTTTCCTCGCCGATGGCCGCGTGAAACACCACCGAGCCGTCGAGGTCGCCCGATTCGAGGTCGGCTTGCAGGTCCGATAGGGTGCGCATCGCGACGGCCACGCCGGTCTTCATGTCCACGCTCCCCCGGCCGTAGAGGCTCTCGTTTTCGATATCCGCGTCGTAGGGGTCGTGAGTCCACTCGGAGCGCTTCCCGGCCGGCACAACGTCGATGTGGCCGTTGAGAACGACGGTCGGGTCACCGTCGCCCGTCCGCGCAGCGACCTGCGGGCGGTCCGGGTAGGGCTCCTCGACCAGTTCGGCGTCGATGCCACGGTCTGAGAACCACTCGTGGATGTACTCGGCGGCGCTGGCCTCGTTCCCCGGCGGGTTCTCGGTTTCGCGGGAGACCAGGTCGGCTATCAGGCTGTTCAGGTCGTCGTCTGTCCGTTCGTCCGGGCTTGAGTCTGCCATAAACACTGTGAGGGCGGGAAACGGTTAGTTGATGGGTCAGCTACTGGCGGGTTGGTGACCGCTCCCCTCGGACCACAGCACGTGACCGATGGCGAGCGCCACCAGGGCGGCGCCGACCCCGACGAACGTCGCCGGGATGCCGAGCACCCCGCCGGAGAGGTCCCAGCCGACCCCGAGGAGGGTGCCGGCGATGATGGACGCGAGCACCGCGTCACCTGCCACGCCGCGCCAGTAGAGGGCGACGTAGATGGGGATGAGGAACGCACTGGTGAGCAGGATGGCTCGGAACGTGTAGAGCGTAATGATGGTCCCCGGTGGGTTGACACCCATCGCGGTGGCGCTTAGCCCCCAGGCGATGGTCGAAATCCGGGACACCTTCAGGAGTTGCTCGTCGGACGCGTCCGGTCGGTAGAAGTTGTAGATGTCCCGCGCCGTGGTTATCCCCGTCGAGTGCAGGCGGGTGTCGGTCGTCGAGAGGATGGCGCTCATCACCGCGAGGATGATGATGATACCGACGCCCGTCGGCAGGTACTCGGTGATGAGCACGGGGAACGCCTTGTCCACGTTGTCGACGGCCAGCCCGGCGTTTTCGAGCGCCACGGCGGTTGCGCCGCCGAGCGTGATGAGCAGCATGTAGAACACCGAGAGGATGACTCCCGAGGCCGCGAGATGGAACTTCGCGGTTTTGATGTCTTCGGTCGCGTTGATACGGATAATCGTCCCCTGCGAGGTGAAGATGGTGCCGAAGAAGGCCACCAGCGATCCGGCGACGCCGATGAGCGTGTAGGCGCCATCGCCGAGCGGCGCGACGTTCGAACTGGCCTGGGCGGCGAACTGCGTGTTGATGCTGGTGACGCCGCCAAGGTCGAACGCCATGAACACCAGCGCGACGGCGACGGTGCCGACCATGAGGGTCCCTTGCAGGAGGTCCGTCCAGGCCACCGAGATGAGCCCGCCCATCACCGTGTAGGCGACGAAGACGAAGCCGATGACCCAGATCATTAACCTGTAGAGGACGCCGGTAATCGTCGTCACCAGCAGGCTCGCGCCGACGAGTTGCATGATGAGGTAGACCCACGCGTTCGCCAGGAGCGGCACCGCGGCCACCGGACGTGCCCAATCCCGACCGGTGAGTTCGGCGATGATGTCCGGGAACGTGACGTGGTTGAGTTCCCGAACCTTGTGGACGACGAAGTAGAGGCCGCTCACGCCGAGCATCAATCCGAGCACGATGCCGGTCAGGATGGAGTAGCCGCCGCCGTAGACGGCGCCGATGAAGCCGATGACGCTCACCGCGCTGACGAAGTTGGCCAATTAGGACCACGTCGCCAGCCACGGCCCGAGCTCCTTCCCGTATACCCAGAAGTCGCCGACGTTTTCGGTCTGTGTGTACCCCCACGCACCGATTCCGAGGACTGCGAGGAGGTAGACGATGAAGGTCCCGAGGTAGAACGTGTTAATCGCCATCGGGAATCGCCTCCTCTGGGTTCTCGCGGATGGTTTCCTCGAACGGTTTCCCCATGATCACGTGAACGACCACGTAATGAATCGCCCCGAGGCTCCCGGCGAGCAACGTCGCCACGAACACCAGGAACATCGCGGTTGGCATGCCAAGTACTGTCATAGCACAGTAGCCCCAGATAAGTACACCTTAATAAAGGTTGGCTTACCGGTTGGTTATGTTGCAAAAACGACGGCCACCTCAGCCGTGTTCACGGGCTTCAGTCGGGAACGCAACTGGATTTACAAACTCGATTGCATGCGCCGTGATTGTCGCCGGGCAAAGGCGCCGGCCGTCAGTCGAGGCGTTCGCCGGCGCGTCGCTCGTAGTGGGCCACCTCCTCCTCCCACCGGATCAGGAGCTCCTGTGCCCGTTCGGGCACGTGGGCCTGCTCGTAATCCTTGCCGGCGAAGGTTTCGACGGCGTCGTAATCCGCGAACCGCAGAATGGTGACGAACTCCACCTCGTCGCCGTGGTCCGTTCGCCCGAGGTCGAACCCGAGATACCCCTCGCCGGTCATCGCCGCCAGTTTCGATTGTTCACCGCCCGACCCGCCTTCTCGCTGCGGGTCGTCTCCGCCCGACCCGTCTGTTCGATGCGGGTCGTCTCCGCCCGACCCGTCTGCTCGCTGCGGGTCGTCTTCACCCGACCCGTCTGCTCGATGCGGGTCGTCTTCACCCGACCCGTCTGCTCGATGCGGGTCGTCTTCACCCGACC
>CAYXXM010000121.1:0-1773 GCA_964469085.1 uncultured Haloferacaceae archaeon | reverse complement strand
CGTCTGCTCGATGCGGGTCGTCTTCACCCGCCAGGAAATGTTCATAAGCATCGGCGTCCTCCGGCGCGGTCCACCCACGCCAGATGCGCAGAATCACGGCCGTCGGACGCCGTGTTCGAGCGTCCCGACCCCCTCTACCTGGATTTCCACGTCGTCGCCGTCTTCGAACGGACCGACGCCTTCGGGCGTTCCGGTGGCGATCACGTCGCCCGGCTCCAGGGTGAGATAGGTCGTGATCTCCTCGATGAGCGTGGGGATGTCGAACACCATCATGTCGCGCGTCGCGTCCTGTTGCACCTCGCCGTTAATACGGGTTTGAACCCGCGCGTCCGCGGGAACGTGCTCCGTGTCGGCGATACAGGGGCCGATGGGGGCGGCGCCGTCGAATGCTTTGCCGCGCACCCACTGGGACTCGCTGCGCTGGTCGTCGCGGTTCGACACGTCGTCGACGCAGGTGAACCCCTCGACGTACGCCATCGCGTCGTTGGCGTCGACGTCCTTGGCCTGCTCGCTGATGACCACACCAAGCTCCGCCTCCCACTCGACGCGCTCTTTGCCCGCTGGAAGGGTCACCGTGTCGCCGTGGCCGGCGACAGTGTTCGGGCCCTTGAGGAACAGCAGCGGGCGATCGGGGACGTCCGCGTCGTGTTCCTCGGCGTGGGCGACGTAATTCCGACCGACGCAGACGACCTTGCTCGGCTCTGTCGGCGCGAGAATCTCGACCTCGTCGAGGCCATATCGGTCGCCAGCGAACGAGACGGCGTCGCCGTGCCACTCGCCGCGACGCACTGCGCCGCTCGGGTCCCGGAATCGTGCGTGGTGCATACGTTGGACTCCCGGCGGCGATGGCTAAGTCGTTCCGGCTCCGGACGACACTGCTGGCAGGTTGAGTCCGGTCACTGGCAAGGCACAATAGGTTTCGCCGCTTGAGCCCGGTTACCGGGAACCGAGCGTTTATGCAGCCGTGAGCGCGCGTCTTACAGCATGGCAAACACACATACACAGCGCCGGGAGGCGCTGTTCGACCAGCTGGCAGACGCCGTCGGAACGGTCGTCGTCCCGCCGAGCGAGACGCTCCGGTATCTCACGGGACTGGAGATGCACACGAGTGAGCGGCCCACGGTGCTCGTGATGCAGCGCGATCGACCACCCGCGTTCGTCCTGCCCGCGCTGGAGACCGGCCGGGTCCGCGAGACGGTCGGCGAAGACGTCGAATTCTTCGTCTACACGGACGCGACCGACCCCGTGGCCGCCACGAGCGACGCGTTCGCGGAACTCACCGACGCCCGGCCCGTCGAAGACGAGGTGGCCATGGAGTTCCGCTCCTCCCGACTCGTCGAGTTCGAGGTGGTCGAACAGGCGTTCGACTGGGACGACGTGACGGATCTTGAGGACGCAGCTGCCACCCTCCGCTCGCACAAGGACGAGCAGGAGATCCAGCATCTCCGGCGCGCCGCGGCACTCATCGACGAGATCCTCGACACAACCGTTGACGCCGTCGAGCCGGGGATGACCGAAGCCGAAGTCCAGGGAATCCTCCACAAGGAAGTCATCGACAGCGAGGCCGACTCCCTCGGCGTCGTCATCGTCGCTAGCGGCCCGAACACCGCCAAACCCCACACCAACACGTCCGACCGGGTCATCGAACACGGCGACCCGCTGATGATCGACGCCGGCGTCATCTACGAGGGCTACTGCTCCGACATCACCAGAACGTTCGCCGTCGGCGAGGCCAGCGACGAGTTCCGCGAAATATTCGACGTGGTGCAGGAG
>CAYXXM010000120.1:0-6803 GCA_964469085.1 uncultured Haloferacaceae archaeon | reverse complement strand
GACCATCGCACCGACAGGCACGACGTCGATGGTCGGCAACACGACGGGCGGCTGTGAGCCCATCTACAACGTCGCGTACTACAAGAACGTCTCCGGCGACGTGCAGGGCGACGAGATGCTCGTCGAGTTCGACGACTACTTCCTCAGGGCGCTGGAGGCCAACGACATCGACGTCGAGGCCGTCAAGCAGGAGGCCCAGGAGCAGATGGCGAACAACGAGTTCGACGGCGTCGAGGGACTCGATACCGTGCCGAACGCCATCGGCGAACTGTTCGTCGTCACGGGCGACCTGAGCGCGAAACAGCACGCCGCAATCCAGTGTGCCTGCCAGGAGGGTGTGGACTCGGCCATCTCGAAGACGGTCAACGCCCCGAACGACGCCAGTCTCGGCGACGCCAAGGAAGCCTTCGAGTTCGTCTACGACAACGGCGGCAAGGGCGTCACCTACTACCGCGACGGCACCCGCTCGAAGCAGGTGCTGACGACCCGCGCCGACAACACCGAGTTCGCCGACGAAGACGAGGCCGCGGCGGCGCTCGTCGAGCAAATCACCGACGTCTTCGGCGGCCTCGACGGGTTCCTCGAAAACGAGGATGTCCAGGCGGCCCTCGACACCCAGGTCGAGAGCCTGCTTGCGAGTGCCGACGGCGACGACACGCCGCCGGGCAAAAAGCGCCCCCGGCCGGACGTGCTCCACGGGGTCACCCAGCGCATCGACACCGGCTACGGGAAGCTCTACGTCAACATCAACGAGGACCCCACCACCGGCGAGCCGTTCGAACTGTTCGCCAACATCGGCAACTCCGGCGGGTTCACCGCCTCCTTCACCGAGGCGCTCGCGAAAACCATCTCCACCTCGCTGCGCTCGGGCGTCGACCCGTCGGAGATCGCCAGCGAGCTCCAGGGTATTCGCAGTCCGAAGGTCGCCTGGGACAAGGGCGAGCAGATTCAGTCCATCCCGGACGCCATCGGCACGGCGATGCGCCGGTATCTCGACGGCGAAATCGACAAGGGCATCCCCCAACAGCAGACCATCGACCAGCTGGAGGACGAGGCGACGACGGATGG
Source organism: uncultured Haloferacaceae archaeon (assembly GCA_964469085.1). GTDB lineage: Archaea > Halobacteriota > Halobacteria > Halobacteriales > Haloferacaceae > Halolamina. The sequence continues at coordinate 5,735 of CAYXXM010000120.1, read as the reverse complement.
CGGTGCGGCGGAGAACGGCGGCGCGGACCGGACAGGCGCGCCGGACGAAGGCGACCCGATCCGAACAGACGCGCCGGACGAAGGCGACCCGACCCGAGCAGGCGGGTCGGACGAAGGCGACCCGATCCGAACAGACGCGCCGGACGACGGCGACCCGATCCGAGCAGGCGGGTCGGACGACGGCGGCGCGGCTGCGGTTGATGATGGCGGCGCCACCACGGAGCCGCCGGGCGAACCGACGCAGGTGGACATCGGCGTCGACGCCGAGGCCGGGGCCACGTCACAGGCCGCCGCCGACGCGACCAGCGACCTCATCGCCTCGGGCGAGAGCCCGGAGTGTCCCGAGTGTGGCTCGATGAGCCTCTTCTACTCCGAGGGCTGCAAGACCTGCGAGTCCTGTGGCTGGTCCGAGTGTTAAGGTGAGTCGGTAGCGGTTCTTTCTGCTTCTCATCTGCGTTCTTACTCTGACGGCAACGACTCCTGTAGACACCACCACCGTGAAAGCCCCTGCCCGCTCGGCTCGGGGGCCCGCACCTGCGCTCCTCGCTTCGCTGCGGTGCTTGGAGGGTCCGCCGTCGCCGACCGGGCAGCCCCTTTCAGTCCCACCCAGCAGTACCGCACCGCCCAAACGCCTCCCCAACCGACTCGGTCACTGGCGCTCCCTCCCCCCTCGCGCTCAGTCGCGCCACGAGGGCGCTCCCGTTTCGCGCCACGACCGGAAACACGGGAGAAGTGTCTCCTTAGGCCTGCACCCTCTCCCGCACCCACCCAGTCGCCCCCTCAGGGAACGATTTCTGCTGCTCCTTCGGCTGAACCGTGCCCGTGCCGTCGACGGCCCGGACCACCACCTCGTGGGTGCCGGATTTCTCGTACTCGTGTTCCCACATCCGCCACGCGTCCGTTGCCTCGCCGTCGGCGGTAGGTTCGGTTTCGCCCTCCTCGACGGGCGTCGCGCCAGGGAGCCTGTCGGAGAGCGTCGCCTCGACCCACGTCTCGCCGCCGTCCGTGGAGAGCTCGACGGCCGAAATCCCCCGCGTGCCAGCGTAGGCGTGGCCGCCCACACGAACCGTTCCGTCGTCGGTCTCGATGCCGTGGAGTTTGGCGACGGTGTGGACCTCGCCCGTTCCCTCCCAGCCGCGGGACTCCCAGTAGCCGTCCTCCGGCTCCTCGCGGATTTCGATCTCCGTGAGCCACTTGGCGTTGGTCTCGCCCCAGTGGCCAGGGACGAGCGTTCGGAGCGGGAAGCCGTGGCCCCGGGGAAGCTGGACGCCGTTCATGCCGTAGGCGAACAGCCCGGGGTCGAGCGCCTCCCGCGGAAAAGAGACGTAGTAGTCATCAGCCGCGTGGAGGGTCACACAGCAGCTTTCGGGGGCATCGACGGCGTCGAGGATTTCGGAGACGGGCACCCCGGTCCAGAGCGCCGTGTCCATCTTGGTCCCGTTAATCCTGTCGCTCACACAGCGCAGGGTGACGAACCGGCGTTCAGCCGGGAACGCTCGAATCTCCTCGAGTGTGAAGGACTGCTCCTCCTTGACCAGTCCTGTGACCGAGAGCGACCAGTCGGCCGGCGTGACGTCGGGGTTGGCGGTGGTGATGTCCACCTGATAGAAGTTCTCCGAGATCATCCCCTCCGTGTCGGGCAGGGCGAACTCCAGCCCGACGGCGTCGTCGAGCAGCGACTGCGCGGCCGGGTTGACCGAGGCCTGCACACCCTGGCTGTCGCCGCCGCGCCGGACGAACGCCCCGGTGGCAACCGCGACGGCGGTCGTGGCCCCCGCCCGCAGGAGCCGCCGCCGGCTCTTCGAGACGCCGATGGGATCGAAGACGGTCGAGCCGGCGAGCACGACGCCACCGGCCGCGAGGGCTGCGCCCGCGGAACTGAGGAAGCTCCCGGTAATGAGCCACGTGACCCCGAGGAAAAGCAGCAGTGTCACGAGCGCTCGTTTCCCACCCGCTCGAGAGCCGTCGATCCAGCGACTCACGCTCAGCGTGATTGCGGCGTACAGCAGCAGGAGCAGCGCCGTGGCACCAGCCACCAACAGCGGCTTCGCCAGGTCGCGGAGCGTCCCGATGCCTCGGGTGATGAGTACGTCGGGAGTAACCTCGAGAAGGATAGCGGCGGCCCCGGCCACCACGAACGCGGGCTTGACGCCGACGGCCAGGAGCGAACCGGCAACCGCGGCGACGGCGGAGAGCGCGGCGATGCCCATCTCGGTGCGGTGGTCCGAGAGGCGGTCGTAGAGGCGAGCACCGTTCATAACTCAATGTAGGGCTCCAGATGGATAACCTTCCCGCGCGGATGCTCAGCTCGGGCGGAACCAATTTACTGCGTTCTCACGTAGAGAGGGTATGGCCCGGAGCGGGGACGACGAGACCACGGCGCCTGGGCGACCCTGTCCCCACTGCGGGGCGTCGATGATCCGGCGGCACTGCAAGTACGTCTGTCCGGAGCACGGCGTCGTCTGGGACTGTTCGGACACGTTCTACTGATCTCTGGGCCGGCGTGCGTTGAATAGAGCCGATTCGAATCTTCCGGATTCCCACGCAGATGACGCGTTCGTTCACTTTCAGCCGTCGTACCCGCGCCGTGCTGGCAGCCGGCCGCTGGCCGGAGAGCCATTCGGCCGAAACAGTTCCCCACGCCACCATGCCCATCGAGACAGGGAGGAGGGCGCCCCAGAGGTAGGCGGTGATGAGCAGCGGCGGCGCGACGGACTCCATCAGTATCGTCGGGGCGAGCAGCCACTGCCCTGGCGATAAACCCCCCAGATGGCAACCGACCGGCGGCGGCCGCTCAGCGTCGTCCGGTCGTGGCGAACCCTGTGACGCCGGCCAGTTTCGAGAGCACGCCGAAGTGGGCGTGTGTCCTGATTACCTGGATATAGGCGCTCAGCCCCCACCCTCAACGGAGCAACCGAAGGGAGCGGTGTAGGACGGAGTAGTTCACAGCTACGCATCCCGGTAGCAGCCCAGCCCAGAGCCGTACGTTCTTGAGCCTCGACCGCCTCCGGTGGTGTATGCAACTGGAAGCCATCAGAACGGCCGGTGGCGAGACCGTCCACGTGGACCTCTCGGTGGGCGAATCCGGGTCGAAGGCCGCCTTTTTCGTCGCCTACGTCTCGCCGGACGCCGAGGAGCGCTGGGGCTACCTCTGTGGCAACTGCGAGACGACGGACAACGCGATGGACACGATGGGCCGCATCGAGTGCAACGTCTGCGGCAACACGAAGAAGCCGGACGACTGGGACGATGCGCACGAGTAAGCCACGGCTCGCGACCGGCGAGCGGCCTCGTGCCGCTCGCTCGGAGACTACGGCGTGGCTGTATCACGAGTAAGCCACGGCGCGCGAACTGCCGTGACCTCTGTGTCACGGCCACTGAGACTCCGCCGTGGCTGTATCACGAATAAGCCGCGGCGCGCGACCGGCGAGCGGCCTCGTATCGCGAGCATGGAGACTCCGCCGCGGCTGTATCACGAATAATCGATTCGGCGCCGCCGAACAGTAGCAGCCGACCGTTCAGAACGTCGCGTCGATACCCGCTTCCAGCGCGTCCACCGCCTCGTCGATGTCGTCGTGGTCGATGCAGAGCGGTGGCGAGAGCAGCACCTGGGTGTCTGGCCGGCCGGACCCGAACAGCACACCTCGGTCCTGCGCGACGTCGCGCACGTCGTCCACGGGGTTGTCGGCGTCCGGCTCGACGCGCGGGTCGACGAACGGCTCGCCCGTGTCGGACTCACCGAACTCCACAGACCAGAGGAGGCCGCGGCCGTGGACGTGGGCGACCACCTCGTGGCGATCGCCAAGGGCGCGGAGCTGGTTCTCCAGATAGGGGGCGAGGTCGCGGCAGTTCTCGATGAGGCCGTCGGCGTAGGCGTCGAGGGCGGCGTTGCCGGCGGCGCAGGCGACGGGGTGGCCGGCGAACGTCTGGCCGAGGTCGTGACCGCTCTCGCGGACCTCGGCGGCGATGTCCTCGCGGGCGAGCACGCCACCAAGCGGGGCGTACGCACTCGTGACCCCCTTCGCGAACGTAATCATGTCCGGCTCCACGTCGTAGGTCTGGATGCCGAACCAGTCGCCACAGCGCCCGAAGGCGGCGATGACCTCGTCGGAGATCAGCAGGACGTCGTACTCGTCACAGATTTCCCGCACGCGCTCGAAGTAGCCCGGCGGCGCGGGGTAGGCGCCGGAGGTGCCGGCGACGGGTTCGGTCAGCACCGCGGCGACCGAGTCCGGCCCCTCGTTCTTGATGACGAACTCCAGGTGGTCGGCGGCCTGCTGGCCGATTTCCTCGGGCGTGTCGCCGTCGAATGGGGAGTTGTGAACCAGCGGCGGCAGGAACTTCTCGATGCCCGTAGTGGCCGCGTAGCGCTCGATCTTGGAGCGGGTTTCCGGATCGCCTGACAGGCCGCCCGCGGCGTACGTCGAGCCGTGGTAGGACCGCCAGCGCGTCAGCACCTTCGGCGCGTCCTGATACTCCCGGACCATCTGGAGGGCCGTCTCGTTGGCCTCGCTGCCCGAGATGGAGAAGAACACGTCGTTGAGCGACCCCGGCGCGCGCTCGGCCAACCGCGCCGCGAGCTCGTCGCGGGCCGGCGTCGTCTTCGACGAGGAGACGTAGGGGATCTCCCGGGCCTGCTGGCCCATTGCCTCGATGATCGGCTCACACGAGTGGCCGGCGTTGACGCAGTACAGCTGTGCGAGGAAATCCAGATACTCGTTTCCCTCATCGTCGGTTACCCTGGCCCCCTCGCCGGCGGTCAGCGAGAGCACCTCCCCCTCTGGCGAGTACCAGTGGGGGATGTTTCGGCGTCGGTCAGCCTCTGCCATACTCGAATAAAGCGAACTGCGTTGATAAGTGTGTCTCCACCGGGGCATTTCATCGGTACCGTTAGGCCGGTATCGATTCGACATCGGCCCATGTCCGACGACGACCCGCAATACACCGTCAACGTCGACGTCGCCATCCGCCGTGAGACCGGCGACGCCCCGGAGTATCTGTTCATCGTCCGCGGCACCGACGAGGAGCACGCCCCCGGCACGTTCGGGTTCCCCGGCGGCACCCTCGAGGCCACCCCTGGCCAGGCGGAGGTCCTCGCGGCGACCGCGCAACGAGAGGTCCGCGAGGAGGTAGGCGTCGACATCGCCGACCCTCAACTTATCACCAGCACGGTGTTCGAACTCGACGGAGGGCGGCCCTGTCTGAACGTCGTCATCACGGCCGAGTACGCCGGCGGCGAGACCCACGTCGCGGAACCCGAGGAGGTCGACGCGGTGGAGTGGCGAACCCCTGAAACTGTCCTCCGCTCCGAGGAGACGCCGCCGTGGACCCGTGACCTGCTGGACGCAGTTCTCGACCACCGGCAGGGCTGAGTGGCTTTGGCTCGATGACGAGTGGGTGGGGAAGTTGATGCAGTCCACCGGCGGTGCGGCGGCGGGTGCGGTCCAATTGTGCAAGCCCACTCAGCGGTGGTGTTTGCAGTGGCGGTGTCGGTCGTCGTCGTGGATGCTGTTGCGGATGCCGTCGTGACAGACGCCGTCGCGGTCCGGTCAGGTGTCCAGGCATATTCCGCGGTGGTCGTCGTCATCGCAGAAGCAGTCCCAAAGAAGTACGCGCCCCGACTGGCTACGCCCGTTGTTCTCAATCAGGAGTGTCCGAAGTACGCCACCGCCTCCCCATCCTCCACCTGCTCGTCGACCCCGAGTGCGGATTCATCGTCTCCTTCGACCGGGAGG
>CAYXXM010000119.1:0-6805 GCA_964469085.1 uncultured Haloferacaceae archaeon | reverse complement strand
CTTCGATGACGGCAGCCGATCGACATATCTCATTCAATTGGATACGGAAGACGCCACATAGAGCGAACGGCAACCCGGTCGATCATGAAACTCGGAACCTTCGTGGTTCGGGACACGCTGTAGGGGACTGGTTCATCGTCGCCGCGTTCCTCTTTCTGGTGCTCCTGTTCGGGAAGGTGTGTTTCGAGCGCTTGATAGCGAGGACCGACAGCAAAACAGCGTAGACGACTCAGTCGTCGGTGCCGCCCGCCCCATCGTCGCCGCGCCGGGCCGCTTCGAGCGCCTCGATCATCTCCGCCGACGAGATGTCGCTCCCGGCGTAGGGGTCTTCGACCGCTTCGACCGGCGCGTCAGCGTCGAAATCGGCGGCACGGCGCACCGCCGTCCCGAGTCGGTCCGACAGTTCGCCGAAGCGGTCTGCCGCCGTTTCGGGTGCCACCCAATCGGCCGTCTCGTGCTCCTCGTTCAGGCTGACTTCCCGCTCGTCGGTCTCACAGCGGTAGATCAGCGACACCATTGGGTCGCCCGTCTCCCCGTCACCCCAGATGCCGTACACCGCTTCGACCGGCGGGCCGACCCGGCTCTCGACGCCAAGTTCCTCACGTAGCTCCCGTCGGAGACCGTCAACAAGCGTCTCGCCGAACTCGAAGGTCCCACCCGGCGGTTCGGGGATGCCGTCGCTGGCGGTGACCAGCACGGCGCCGTCCGGCCCGAACAGCACCGCCTTCTGGGTTAGCTTCCCGACGAACGGCTCCCGCCCGTCCTCGTTCATACGCCGAGTCCCGACGCCGGGACCATGAATCACACGACAGGAAACCGCTCAGCCCTGATCCGACGCGTCCGGCGGCTGCAGGTCCCGCCCGAACTCGTCGAACTCGTCGATATCGTCGGCGAGTTCGTACTCAATCCGGCGGCCCTCCTTGTTGCGGTCCAGCCGGTCCGCGACGGGGTCGGCGACGGACTCCCAGCCCGGCTTGATGCGGACGGATTTGGCGGGCTGGCCGACGACGACGTGATGGGGCGGCACGTCGCCGTCGACGATAGCCTTCGCGCCGACCACGGCGTTCTCGCCGAGTTTCGAGCCGGCGCGCAGCAGCGTGTCGTAGGTGAGGCGGGCGTCGTCCTCGATGATGGTGTGGAAGTTCTTCACCTCGGTCTGGTCCACGATGTCGTGGTCGTGGGAGAGCACCTGCGCCGAATCGGAGATGGAGACCCTGTCGCCGATGGTGAGTTTCCCGCGGTCGTCGAGATGCACGTGGTCGTGGACCACCACGTTGTCCCCGACGGCGATGTTGTGGCCGTAGGTGAACGTGATGCCCTTGAAGAAGCGGCAGTTCTCGCCCACCTCGTCGAACAGGTGGGTGGCGAGCATCCGACGGAATCGGAGTGCGAACTCCACGTTGTCCGCCAGCGGCGTCGCGTCGAACTGCCGCCAGAGCCACTGGAGGTTTTTCGAGCGCTGGAACCGCTCCTCGTCCTTCTCGGCGTAGTACTCGGACTCCAGCGTCGCGTTGCACGGGTCGTACCCCTGCAGGCGAACGCGCTCGGCGGCGGTCACGTCGCCGCCGTTCTGCCAGCGCTCGTGGGCCTCCCGGTCACCGAACAGGTCCACCAGCACGTCCCGCACCACGTCGCAGGTGTCCTCCCCGGAGGAGAGGCGGTCATCGACGGCCCCGAGGAACGCGTCGACACCCTCCTCGGCGTCGGCCGGGAGTGAGGCGTGGCGTTTGGTCATAGGTGGACAGTGGGTTCGGCCGAACTAATGGGTTCGGGTGTTCGGAAGGCTCGCAGAACCGCCGGGCGAACGCACCGCAGTCTCGGCGGCGACGACATCTCAGAAAAGAAAAACGACTATACTCCGTGAACCACAACCTCCGCCCGAATGGTGCCCTCGACCACGACGCGGCGTGGGTTCTTGGCTGCCTCCGGCGCCGCCGCTGCTGGTTCGATGCTGGCCGGCGATGCGGCGGCTCGGTCGAAACGGACCGAGCGCGAGCGGCAGTCGTCTCTCGCCGACGCCGTCGTCAACGCCGTCGAGCAGGCCCTGTCGGCTTCCGGCGCCGACGGCGCGACGCTGGCCGTAATCGAGAACGGTGAAATCAGTGTAACCGAGGGGTTCGGCCACGCCTACCGGAACCCGGAGGCACCCGTCGACCCCGACGAGACGCTGTTCCGTATCGCCTCGGTGTCGAAAGCGGTCACGTTCACCGCCGCGATGGGACTGGTCGATAGAGGAGCTCTCGACCCGGATTCCCCCATCGCGGACGCGCTCGACAGCGTTTCCGTCCCCGACGGCGACGCGTACGACGACCCGGTCACGCTCGCGCAGCTGGCCACCCACACCGCGGGGTTCGAAACGCGCGCCCCGGGACAGGTGGCCGTCGATTCGGACGACATCCGGTCGCTTCCCGAGTCGCTCCGCGCGAACGACCCGAACCGAATCGCACCGCCCGGCGAGCGCGCGCTGTACACGAACTACAACGCCGGTCTCGCGGGACAGGCAGTCGCGGACACCCTCGGGACGGAGTTCGCCAGCGCAATCGAGCGACTCGTGTTCGAGCCGCTCGGCATGGACGCGAGTACGTTCGAGCCGCTGCCGCCGGCGCTCGTCGGCGGCGACGACGAGGCTGCGGCGACGGTGAACTGGTTCTCGGAGATGGCGCCCGCGTCCGGGATGTCCGCCACGGCGGCAGACATGGCACGGTTCGTGTGCGCGCTCGCTGGCGACGGCACGGCAGAGGACGGCCGCGCCCTCCCCCCCGAGGCAGTCACGGCGCTGCACCGGCAGTGGTACACCCCGGACGAACGACTCGCCGGCGCCTCGTTCGGGATGGAGCGCCAGCGCCGGGCCGGAACGCTCGTCGTCGGCCACGGCGGGAGCGTCCCGAGGTTCAGCACGGACCTCCGACTCGTCCCCGGGACCGGTTCCGGGCTGTTCGTCTCCGTCCACGGCGCAGAGGCCAACGAGGTGCAAGGGGCCGCGACCAAGGCGTTTCTGGAGCAGGTCGCGCCGGTATCCCCCGTCGAGCCGTCGGCTGACGACCAGCTGGCGCGTGCGGAGGAACTCACCGGCCGGTACAAGTCCCGCATCGTGACGGACACGGCGTCGTTCGAGAAGGTGCTCTACGGAGCGACACGTGCAGCGACCACCGTCAGCGTCGAAGACGGAACGCTCGTCACCGACGACGGCCGAGAGACTCACCGCTGGGTCGAGGTCGAACCGCTCGTGTTCCGCCGGGCGGACGGGGCGGACACGCTCCTCTTCGAGCAGTCAGGGGGCGAGACGTACATCTATCGCGCGACTGACCCGCGAAGACCGCTGAAACGGGTGCCGTGGTACGGCCAGTCCCGCCACCACGCCAAGCTCGCGCTCGTTGCCGGAGTCGCCGTTCTCTCGGGTGCAGTCGGCTGGCCGGCCGCGGCCGGGTGGCGCCGGTTCCGCGGTGGCGACGCCCCCGTGCAGTCGCTCACTCGAACGCGGTGGATGGCCGGCGGAGGCGTCGCCGTCCTGTTCCTGTTCACCCTCGTCGCGCTGTTCGGGTTCGCGAACCGCTGGCTGTACAGACCGCCGCCCAGGTTCGACCTGCTGTTCGTGCTCCCGCTGGTGGCGGCCGCCCTGTCGCTCGCGACGCTGGCGCTGGCGGGACGGGCGTGGCATGCGGGCGAGTGGTCGCGCGGCACCAGAGCCCACAGCACGCTGGTGGCGGTCGGGCTAGCCGCGCTCTGCTGGCTGTGCTGGTACTGGAACCTCCTGCAGCTCTCGGTGTAGCGAGTCCGGCGGGTCGCATCTATTCGTGACTCGCTGGTGTTACCCGGACAATGGCCACGTACGAATTGCGGGTCACGGGGATGACGTGTGGGAGCTGTGAGTCCATCGTCGAGCAGCGGGTCGGGGACATCGGGGGCGTCCAGAGCGTCGACGCCGACTCCAACGCCGAATCCGTCGTCGTCGACGGGAAGGAGGGGCTCGGCAACGCCATCGCCAAGCGCATCCAGAACACCGGCTACGAGTAGTCAACTGACGCCGTTCTGCGACCGGAGCCGACCGGCCGAGCCTCTGCGGTCGGCTCAGGAGGACTTGCTCCGGTCGAACCACAGGGCAGGAACCGCGACCAGTAGCGCGAGCACCAGCGCGACACCGACGACGGCGAGAAACAGCGCAAGCGTTCCGTTTTCAGCGGCCTCGCTGTAGGAGAGCGCGACCGCAATGAGGACCAAAATGCCGACGAGGAGCAGTCGCCGTACGCTGGAGAAGCGGCTCGGAGCCTCGTGTCCATGGGCGGTGTACTGCCCCGGAAGAGAAGAACCGTGCGGTGGTGCGACCGCTTACGCGAGGAACACGTGCCGCGGCCGGTCGGCGAGCACCTCCCGTCCGAACTGCACGGTGTCGCGGAACTCCTCGGACCGGAAGAACTCCATGGCATCGTCCTTCGAGCGCCACTGGCTGGCGATGAACATGTCGTTCTCGTCCGTGCGGTTGACCATCAGGTCCGTCTCCGTGTGCCCCTCCATCTCCCCGAGCAAGTTGGCGACCGTATCGAACCGGTCGACGAAATCCTCCTGGTGGGCCGGCTGGACGGTGTAGAACATCCCCATCGTGCCGAAGCCGGACTCCTCGCCCGCGCGGGAGACGATGCCCGACAGGTCGGCAAGGAAGCCTGCGGCCGTCTCCGCGGCGCTGGCGGTGTCCCAGATGCTGACCACCGCGACGCGGTCGGTGTACGTCCCGTCGTAGACGGCTGTTTTGACGTGCGTGTCGTAATGCTCGAAGTTGCCCCGGAGGCCATCGACCGACTCGGCGATCTCGTCGGGGTCGGCCTCGCTGTAGAGCACGGTCGCGAACACGTCCTCGCCGTGGGGCTGGCCCGCGTAGACGTCGAGATCCGCGAGCTCGCCGCGGATCTGTTCGTCCGAGACGCCGTCACTGCCGTCCGCCTCGCCGTGGTCGTCGCCCGCACCGTCACCGTGTTGGCCCGCACCGTGATGGCCATCGGTGTTCCCGTCGCCGTGATGAGCGTCACCGTCGTGGCCGCCCCGACCGTTGCCTTCCGCTGACTCGGCGCTCCCGGTGGGCACCGTCTCGCCGTGCAGGTAGGCGCCGAGGTCCGCAGGCGGGAACCGCCGCCCGATATAGAACGAGCCGAACTCGCCGTACTTCGAGGTGGCGTCGTCGAACCGGAGTTCGTAGACGATGTCCTTGATGTCGACGGCGTCGCCGGCGAACAGCGTCACGCCCCACTCCCAGTCGTCGAGGCCGAGCGCCGAGGAGATGATCTGGTCCACCTTCCCACCCCACTTCCGGGCGGTCTCGCCGTGGCCCGCCATCAGTTCCGCGCGCTCGTCGAACGGCAGGTCGTACCAGTTGACGTCCTCGCCGCGGCGCTTGTCCATCGGGTAGAAACAGACGTACTCGTCGGCGGGGAGGTCGGGCTTGAGTTTCCCCTCGATGTAGCGTTTCAGCCCCTCGTCGACCTCCTCCTCGTCCTCGGCAAAGTAGGCGTCCGAGACGTAGCCCGACACCTCCGTCACCGAGACGAACGAATCAGCCTGCTCGGTGAAGCGTCCGAGGTCGGTCGACTCGAACCGTCGTTCGGCCGTCGAGAGCTGGTCCAGCGTCGGGCGGAGGTGCAGTACCAGGAGGTCGGCCGTGTCACCGAGCACGCTGAACACCGCGGAGGTGCCCTCGTCGGCGTCGTCGACGGCAACGTGGCGGCGGAGATACTCGACGCCTTCGGAGACGGCGCGTTCGCGGTCGCGCTCGGCCGCGTCGCGCCAGGCGTCCCAGTCCACGGTTCGGAAGTCGTGCAGGACGAACCAGCCTTCGTCCGTCTGCGGTGGCTCGGTCATACGTTCCCATCGGTTCCGGGGGGTTTTGGGCGTTGTGTGTCCGGCATCCGGGTGTTCTGGCGGTCCGGTGTCCGGAAGTTCGGACGGTCCGACATCCGGGTGTTCTGGCGGTGCCACTGAGAGGCGCATCTCCTTCCGGGTCCGGAGCGTTCCGGTGGTCCGGCGTTCGGGCGCGAACCGTGCACGAGCGGGGGTGTGAGGCGGCCTACCGGGGATTACCCCAACCGTAACGCTTTCACCCGGAGCCAGGAAAGGATGGGTCAATGCGGAAGAGCGGCCCACCGAAAGGCCTCATCTCGTACATCGTTCTGGAGCTTCTCGAAGAGAAACCGCGGTACGGGTACGAAATCCTCAAGGAGATAACGGAGATCAGCGGCGGCCACTGGGAGCCCTCGTACGGCTCGGTATACCCGATTCTCTACAAGTTCGAGGAGAACGGCTGGGCCGAGCGCATCAAGCGCGAGGACGAACCCGACCGGAAGTACTTCGCGCTGACCGAGGACGGCGAGGACGAACTCGCCGAGAAACGCGTCGAGACCGGCGGCAAGGCCCGGGAGTTCGCCGACGTGATTCTGGGGTTCTACCACGTCTACGTCGCCTTTGCCACCGACGACCGGTTCGAGGTGGACCAGCCCGAGGATAGCTGGCGCTTCGACGAGCAGTTCTCGGCGTGGATCTGCGAGCAGGTGGTGCGCCACCACGAGTACTACTTCGACGACTTCGAGCGCATCGAGGACACGCCGGAGGAGTTCTACGAGCGGTTGGGTATCGAGCGCGACGAGGAGTAGGTCTGAATCGGGTTTCTGTGGGTTTGTGGCTCAGTAGGCACTGGTGAGACTGCTTTTCCTACAGCGACCGCGTCCGCGACGACGACCGGCTACGCGACCACGACCACCACCGCGCTGATGCCTGCACAATTGGGACCGCACAGCACCGCGCCGCCCTCGAACCTCCCCAG
>CAYXXM010000118.1:0-6844 GCA_964469085.1 uncultured Haloferacaceae archaeon | reverse complement strand
CTGAGAGCGTCGGCGACGCTCCCCGCGTCCGGCATCGCGGCGCCGAGCGGGACGACGCCGTCATCGTCGCCGAGGAGCGGGTCACCGGTTGCGCTCCGTGCGAGATAGCGCATCTACTCCGCACCCCGTCTCCACCGTCTGACTGGCGCGAACCGTCCGCAGATGGCAGAAATTGTGGCCACTGCGAACCGCCCTGACTGTGTAGAGGCCATATGCCCGGAACCGGCGGCGGGCTAAAGAGCGTTGCCCACCAGCTCGGTCGACTCCGAGTCCTTCAAGCCGTCGCGCCCGGAACCAGATGTATGAAGCGAAACGACCGGGCGATCGTCGGGCTCGCGAGCGTCGCCCACGCGCTGGTCCATACCTACGAGCTCTCGGTTCCGATTCTCGTCGGCATCTGGTTGGTCGAGTTCAGTACGACGCCGGCGGAGCTCGGGCTGGTCGTCACCGCCGGGATGGCGCTGTTCGGTCTCGGTGCGCTCCCGGGCGGCGTGCTGGCTGACCGCTACGGCTCGCGGCGCCTCATCGCGCTCTGTCTGGCGGGGATGGGCAGCGCGTTCGTCGTCCTCTCGGTCGCCCCGTCGGTCATCGCCATCGCCGTCGCGCTGGTTCTCTGGGGCGCCGCAGCGAGCGTCTATCACCCGGCAGGCCTCTCGCTCATCAGCACGGGCGTCGAGGAGCGCGGTCGCGGGTTCGCCCTCCACGGGATGGCCGGCAACGTCGGCATCGCCGCCGGCCCGCTGGCGACGCTGTTGCTGCTGGTCGCCGTCGACTGGCGAACCGCCGTCGGCGTGCTTGCCGTGCCGGCCTTTGCCGCGGCGGTCTTCTCGCTTCTGCTGTCCGTCGACGAGCAGGCATCAGTCGAGAGCTCCGACGAGGCGGCGACGGAGAGGGCATCCGTCGAGAGCGCCGACGACGAGGAGACCGGGTCGGAGAAGGCCGACTCGCCGGACTCCTTTGCGGCGTTCCTCGACAGCTCGAAAACGCTGCTCACCGGTTCGTTCATCATGGTGTTCGCCGTCGTCATCTGCTCCGGGCTGTTCTACCGCGGTGTGCTAACCTTCCTCCCCGAACTGCTGGCGGACTTGGAGACGTTCCAGCCGGTGACCTTTGCCGGGAAGACCCAGGAGCCGGCAAACTACATCTACGCCGGCCTGCTCGGCGTCGGCGTGGCGGGACAGTATCTCGGTGGCCGGCTCACCGACCGCATGCAACCAGAGCGCGGGATCGCCTACGCCTTCGGCGCGCTGGCACTGCTGGCGCTGGTCTACCTGCCGCTCGCGAACGCTGGCCCTGTCCCGCTGCTCGCTGCAAGTGCCGCGCTCGGCTTTGCGCTGTTCGTCGTCCAGCCGCTCTATCAGGCGACCGTCGCCGAGCACACGCCCGCTGCGGCACGGGGCCTCTCCTACGGCTACACCTACCTCGGCGTCTTCGGCGTCGGCGCGCTCGGGGCGGGGCTGGCCGGCACGATTCTCACCTACGCTTCCCCGAGCGTGCTGTTCGTCGTCCTCGCCGCCATCGCTGGCGTCGCCAGCGCCGTCGGGGTCGTGCTGGCCGGGAAGCGGTAGGCAGGGTCGCTCTGCGTCGGGCGAATCAGAACACGGATTCGCATGGGGTGGAAGCACTTTTTCGTCGGCCCCCCGAGTCACCGGTATGTCCAGTCACACGGGGACCACCGCGCTAATCGATGCGGTCAGCGCCTGGCGTCGCAACGTCGGCGCCCTCCTGGCCGTCGTCGCCGTGCTCGCGGCTGCGACCGTCGTCGGGTCGAAGGAGGCCTACTACCTGGCGTCGCTGAGCGTCTTCACCATCTGGATGGTCTGGTTCGTTCTCACCGGCATCGAGTGGATCAAACGCGCGGAGTTCTGAGTGGCGACTCTCGCCCACGGCCGGTGCGGTTCTCGGTCCCCGACTGGTGCGGTTTTCCGGTTCAGCGTTCGTCCGGAATCACGACGGGCTTTCCCTCCGAGTCGAACACTGCATCCACCACCCGCTGGACCTGCGTGGCCTCGGCAAAGCTCACGAGGTCGCCCTCCCCGCCATCGAGCGCCCTGACGAACTCCTCGACCAACTGCAGCGTCGTCTCGGCCCGACTGTCGTTGACAATTCGCTCTTCCTCCCCTTCGGCGCTCTCGGCCAGCCGGTACCAGTCCAGGAGCATGAGCGAACCGTCGGTGCCGATAACCCGCATCGAGTTCTGCTCGTCGGTGCCGCAGTCGGTCAGCAGGTCGAGTACGCCGGCGACGCCGTCGACGCCGAAGTAGCCCGTGATTGACTCCTCGTAGCGCTCCGGGCCCGTGTAGGACACCTCGGCATTCACCCACTCGATAGGGGAGAACGCCTCCTGTACGCCGAACAGGTAATGGGTGCCCACCTCCCGGAGCGGACCGCCTTGCGTCCGGCTGGTGAGCCACGCCACGTCCTGCCACTCGCGGGGCCACTGGGGAAATCGGAACGTCAGTTCGATTCGCTGGGGAACGCCGATATCGCCGTCGGCGAGGCGCTCGCGCAGTTCGACGAAGCCGGGCGTGTAGCGAAAGGGGAGATTGACCGCGGTGGGCTGGGAGGACTGGACTTCCAGCGCGACCAGCTCCTCCGCGACGGCGGTGGACTGGGCCATCGGCTTCTCGCAGATTACGGCCTTGTTGGCCTCGACGGCCGCGGCGACGACGTCGTGGTGGGCGACCGGCGGGACGCCGACGTAGACGATGTCGACGGCGTCCGCCGCGACCAGTTCCTCGTGGTCCGTGTAGGCCGCGCAGTCGTACTCATCGGCGAAGGACTGGACGCGCTCCTCGATAAGGTCACAGGCGCCCCAGACCGTCGTGTCGTCGTGAGCGGTGAACGCGTCGGCGAGGCGGCTCCCGATGACTCCACACCCGACAATGGCGACGGTATACATACTCTCCGGTGTGGTCGCGAGGGGCTTGTAGGTCAGCATACCGGCGGGGCGGGAGTGGGCTGTTCCACCGTAAGGCCGGTGGGGCGGTTGGGCTGCTCCACCGCAAGACAGGTGGGGCGGGATTTATCAGCACCCCTCGCCTCGATTCGGCCAAGATGAGCGAGGCGTCGACTCCCTGATGGTGTTCGACAGGCTCCCCGACCGGATAGGTCACGCGTATCTCGTGGTCGCCTTCTTCCTTCTCCCGGCACTTGCGGTCATCCTGACGGGCGGGACCCGGCCCGCCGGCCCGGTGGCGAGGGCACTACTGTGGGTCGTCGTCGTCCACCACGGACTGTTCGTCGTCGTTTCGGTGCTGGACTGAGCGGACTGCCGAGACGCCGGTGTTCGTGTCGACTACTCCGCGTCGTCTGACTGCTGCTCGGCCACGCTGTAGGCGTCGTAGATGGCGTACAGCCAGACGGCAGGGTAGAGGACGATACCCACCAACGCTACCACCGACGCCAGCGCGACGAGGCTGGAGACGATTACGAGAATGCCCTTCTTCAGTTTCCGGTTGTAAATCTGGCCGAGCCCCGGGAGGACCACGGAGAGCGCCGCGGCCACGAACGGATTCCCACCCTCGGTGAGGTCGGTCAGAAGTGACTCCACGGCGGTGCTCGGTCGGTCACGCTGTCGGAGCCCGCAGGTCGGACAGATTTCCGCGTCCTCACTGATGACGGCGCCACAGTCCCGGCAGAACACCTCGTCCTGGCCGGGCCTGATGCGTGCCGGTTCAGTCCCGAACGCTTCCCCATCCTCAGTCTCGGCTGCCGAGACGGGCGCGGTTCCCCCGTCGACATGTTCGGCGTCCTCTGCTGACGCGGGTTCCCCGGATTCTGCATCGGTGGTGGCAGCGCGTTCGGTATCCTCGGAGCTATCCGTCATAGACGGACGGTGAGTGCCAGCGGTTGTATTGTTTCCGGATGGCCGGGTTGCTGGTCCGCTCACTGAACGGTGTCGCTCTCGGTCGGTGATTCCGCGCTACTGGAGGCAGCCCGGACACGACTGAATCTCGAGTCCCTCGACGGACGCTCCAGAGACCACGTCGAACGGCACCCAGTCGGCCGTCGTCGACAGCTTCGCGCAGTCCTCGTCGTGGAGCATCCCGAAATGGAGGACCAGCACGAAAAATCGGCGGTACTGTCGAGTCATAAACCCAATGGCCTCGTGGCTATCGGCTGCAGCGTATCCGGGACATACCGGCCCGGAGCGGAGCCGGCGAAGCCGACGGATTTGCCAAGCCTCTTCGGAGTCGCGGGCGAAATTCCATTGAGTGTCCCGCGTCTCGACCCCGTTCCGCCTTCCCATCCTCTACATTGGCCTGCTATTGGCCCGCCTCGGTCTCATCGACCGCGAGCGCGCCGTCGAGACGACTGATCTGGCGTGGCCCCGCATCGTCACCGGCGTCGCCCGCATGTCGAAAAACGCGGTGGACGTGGCGATGGTCGGCGCCGCAATCGGCACGAAGGCCGTTGCTGGCGTGGGCTTTGCGGGGCCGTTTTGGGGGCTCGCGTTCGCCATCGGCGGCGGCGTCGCCGGTGGCACCATCGCGATGGTCTCCCAGCGCTACGGCGCGGAGGCCTACGCGGAACTCGGGCTCTCGGTCCGGTCCAGCGCGTTGCTGGTTGTCCTCATCTCCGTCCCCGTGATGCTGACGTTCTGGGCGGTTCCGGAACGGCTGGTCGGCCTCCTGAGCGACGACGCGGCGGCCGTGGCCTACGGCGCGGCGTATCTTCGCATTGTGGGCATCGGCATCCCCTTCGCCGGGCTGAATCTGGTCGGGAGCCGCGTCCTCGTCGGCGCCGACGACGCCTACACCGCCATGCAGGTCCGGGCTGGCGGCGCGATGGTGAACATCGTGTTGAACGCCATCTTCATCTTCGGCCTCGGGCTCGGCGTCGAGGGCGCGGCGCTCGGGACGGTGCTCTCGAACGTCATCGCCGTCTCCGCGTTCGCCGTCGGCATCTCCCGGGGCGCCGCGCCGCTGCTGGGCGAGTTCCCTGTCACCGTCGATCCGTTCGGGAACTATCTCGACGGCTCGACCATCCGCGACCTCGTGCGCATCGGCACGCCCGTCGGCGCGCGCAATCTCGTCTGGACCGTCGCGGAGTTCCCGATGCTCGCGATTCTCGCGACGTTCGGCACGAGCACGGTTGCGGCGTTCGTCATCGCCCGGCGTATCTGGGGCGTGATGAACACCCCCGGCTGGGGGTTCGGCCTCGCCTCCTCCAGCCTCTCGGGCCAGGCGCTCGGGCAGGCCAAAGAGGACCTCGCGGAGGCGTACGGCCGGGACATCATCCGGTTTTCCGTCGCCACTTACGCGGTGTCGGCGACCATCATCGCCATTTTCGCCAATCGGCTGGTGCTCGTGTTCACGGGTGGTCCCGGCCCGGAGGTACCCATCGCGGTGAACCTCATCTACGCCGCCTGTATCGCGGTGCTGTTCCAGGGTGTCTCGGGCGCAGCCATTGGGCCCCTCGACGCCAGTGGCGACACCCGCGTGCCGTTCGCCAGTCAGTTCCTGGGGATGTTCGGCGGGTCGATTCCGCTGGCGTACGTCGGCTCGGTGACCGTGCTGAGTCACTGGGGCCTCTATCTTGCGTTTATCGCCGAGACGACGATACCGGCAGCCATCAACTACTGGCGGTTTTCGAGTGGACGCTGGAAGAAGATCAGCCGGGAGTTCCGGCCCGAGGCGGCTGAATCGGCGGCCGTGGATTAAGGGTTTGCCTGGAGTACCTTAGTGATACAGAACGTCAAAGGTACTACTAACGACGGCACGGCGTACAACCGAACCGAGTGTAGTACGTGTGTCCCAGAAGGGCCAGGCCATGATCCCGAAGGTGCTGCGGGAGACGTTCGGGATCGAGACGCCGGGCGAGGTGTTTGTCTACGAAGAGGAGGGGCGCATCATCATCCCGCCAGTACCGTCTCCGGATGAACTGCATGGAATCCACTTTGGAACGCACGAACGTGGCGACGTGCTGGAGTGGGTTCGTGAGATGAAGGAAGGCGGTCGGAAGCGGAGCGGGCTGACCGGCTTGACCGGTCCGAGGACGCGTGAGCAGCGAGTGAGGAACGGGTCCGCAACGCAGAAGACCGGACTTCGGTACCGATTGATCACGTCACGACGAACGCCTCCCGCCGCAGTCCGGTCCGACACTCCGAGTTTGCGTAATTACATAGGCGTAATACTCATTAGGTATTACCCCTAACCTGAAGCCATGCCGCGTGTCACGACGAAGGGACAAGTCACCATCCCGAAGGAAATTCGGGATGCACTCGGAATCGAACCGGGTGACGAAATCGCGTTTGAATCTGTCGCGTCCGGCTACAAGATTCAGAAGAAAGAGCCGACCACGTCAGACGGGGGCGACCCTTTCGACAAATACCGGGGGAGCGCCGACGACGAGACAATGCCGGAACGAATGCGTCGTCTCCGGCAAGAGTACCCCCGTGACGTGGACGACGAGGAAGACGCGTGATCACCGTCGTCGATACGAACGCGCTTCTCGCTTTGTTGTACGAAGACGAACACACCGAGGCGAGTGAGGCGGCGCTTCGGCGTGCATACCGTGAGGGACGGGTCGTAATCACCCCAATCGTGTACGCTGAACTCGCAGCAGACGGCTACTTCGACACCACGTCGGAGCTCGATCAGTTTCTTACCGATTTCAGTATCCAGGTCGATGACCCATCACGAGAGGCGGTGTTCCGCGCGGGTGAGCAGTTCCAGCAGTATGCTGTTCGACGGCCGGATGGGCTGCAATGCCCCTCGTGCGGCAACAAGCAGACTGTCCATTGTGAATCGTGTGGCGAGGGCCTTTCACCACGGCAGCATATCGCTGCGGACTTCGTCATCGGTGGGCATGCGAGCATCGACGGCGACGCGTTGGTCAG
>CAYXXM010000117.1:0-6888 GCA_964469085.1 uncultured Haloferacaceae archaeon | reverse complement strand
TCTCGGCGCCGACGTAGCCCATCCCGGACTGCATCCCCCCGACGAGCTGATGGAGCTCCGAGGCGAGGGTCCCCTTGTACGGCGTCGCGGCCTCGACCCCTTCGGGAACGAACTCCTCATCGGTCTCCTCCTTGAGGTAACGCTCGCCGCCGCCGGACTGCATCGCGCCGACACTTCCCATCCCGCGGTACTGCTTGTACTTCTTCCCCTTCATCGTGATGACACGGCCGGGCGCCTCGTCGGTCCCCGCGAAGTAGGAGCCGAGCATGACGGCGTTCGCACCGGCGGCGATGGCCTTGATGGCGTCGCCGGAGTAGCGAATCCCGCCGTCGGCGATGACCGGCACGTCGTGCTGACTCGCCACGTCGGCCACCTCGGCAACGGCAGTGATCTGGGGCATCCCCGCCCCACTGACGACGCGGGTCGTACAGATGCTGCCCGGGCCGATGCCGACCTTCAGGCCGTCCGCGAAGTCGACGGCGGCCTCGGCGGCGGCGCGTGTCCCGACGTTTCCGACGACGACGTCGGCCTCGACGGTTTCGCTGATCGCCCGTGCCGAGTCGAGGACGTTCAGATTGTGGGCGTGCGCGCAGTCGATGAACAGCACGTCCGCGCCGGCCTCGTCGGCGGCGACAGCACGTTTCTCCTCGAACGGACCGACCGCGGCGCCAACACGCAGGCGGTCGTCAGTGTCGCGCACCGCGCTCTCGTTTTCTCGCCGCTGGAGGATGCCCTGCATCGTCACGAGGCCGACGAGCTTGCCGGCGCCGTTGCCGTCCGCAACGATGGGGACGCGCTCTATCTTGTGTTCATACATCAGTTCGAGCGCTTCGCGCGCGTCCACGTCTTCGGCGGCGGTTATGACCTCGTCGGTCATCGCCTCGCGGACCTCGTCGGACTCCCCGACCTCGAGATACGGCCGGATGTCGGTGCCGGAGATGATGCCGAGCACGGTGTCGTCCTCGTCGACGACCGGTGCCCCGGAGACGCCCTCCCGTTCCATCATCTCGTCGACATCGCTGATGGACTGGCCGGGGGCGGCCGTGACGACGTTCTCCCGGCTGATGACGAGTTCGTCCGCGCGCTTCACTCGCTGGATGGACCGCTCCATCTGCTCGGTGTTCATATTCCGGTGGAGTACCCCCAGCCCGCCCTCACGGGCTATCCCGATGGCCATGTCGGCCTCGGTGACCGTGTCCATCGCCGCCGAGAGGACCGGAATGTTCAGTTCGACGTTCTTCGAGACCTTCGTCGAGACGTCCGCCGCATCCGGTTCGACGTGGCTCTCCATCGGTCGGAGCAACACGTCGTCGAACGTCAGCGCCTCCGGCACCCGAAGCTTCTCCGAGAACCTGTCCGCGTCCGTTCTCTCCATGTCAACGGTGACGGCGCTCGGCCCAAAAACGTTCCGAGTCGGTGGACCGCTGGACCAACAGACTCCGGCCACAGGTCATCCGAATATCGGCGTATCAGTAACCCGACGAGTTCAACCGCTGCTAAGTTGAGGATTCAACGGGAATATGTCGAATACACTCACCATCTCTCGGCCAGATAGATATATCACCGCAGAATCTGGACTGGTAATGGGTCTCACTCTCACGCAACGTTTATGCTCTCCTCGGCGGAACATGGATGTATGGACGTCGAATCCACAACGTGCCTCGTCGGCCAGACGTGCAGCCACACTGCCGACCGTTCGAAACCGATGTGCTGGCTTGGATTTCGACGTTTTTTCACACCGATTCTTCGGCGGTCCACAGACGCATCCGCCGGCCCGGCTGGCTCCCGTCGTTCAGGGAGACCGACCCATCCCGACCACTACGGTCTGGCCTATGGTGGGGCCGCTCGCTAGCGCATGAGTGTCTCGAACCACCCGATAGCGCTTCGACTCGAGCGACGCGTCGGCGGCGCCACCAAGCTCCTGGCGACAGTCATGGGACTGCCGCTCATCGACGGCATCTTCCCCGCGCTGGTCATCGCTGACGCGCTCAGCTACCCGTGGGGCATCATCCAAACCGGGCTGCTCATTTTCGGCGGCTCCGCCACCGTGGCGGTGATACTGGCCGAGATGGAGGGCTCCCCTCGGGAGAAAGCCCTCTCCGTGCTGCTGCTGGGCGCCGTCCTCATCCCCGTCGCCGTGGTGGAGGCGGCGTTCGCGGAGACGCTTCGTTCGGTGCTGAGCTTCGCGGTGTTCCACCGCTTCGCGGGGCTGGTCATTCTGGCCATCGCCGCGAAAACCGCGAGCGCCAAGGTCGGTGAGTATCTACCGCGCCCCGGCGCAATCATCGGTCTCGGGCTCATCGCCAGCGTCCAGCCAAACGGCGCGCAGTTGGTCGTCAGCTTCGACCCGGCGACCCTGCTGGCCGCCGGCGCCGCGGCCGGCACGGGCATCGCGTTCTCGCTCTCGGTCGCGCTGGCGGCGCCACAGCTCCGCGGCGCGGTCGACCTGGACCGCTTCCGCTTCGGGAGTGCCGTCGCACTCGGGATGCTCGCCATCGAGGTGCTGGGACTCCTGCCGACCGAGCAGCCAATTGCGCTGGGCGTGCTCGCGGTGACAGCCCTGTTCGCCTACGACCCCGACGGTGCCCCCGAGACTGCGGGCGACGATGGGCAGGATCCGTCGTCGGGGACTGCGGCGGCCGACGATGCATCCGCGACGGCGCAGCGGGACGACATTTTCGCGACGCCGTCGGCTGAGGAATCGCCGGTTGCCGTCACAGACGGCGCACCGTCGGAGCGTACCGCCGCTCCCGACGAGACGAAGCCCCCAGCAGGCGCCGGGACGGCGGCCGATTCCACCGCGGACCCAGAGGGGTCTGGCACGGAGAGAACGGGCGAGCAGTCGGAGTCGGACGGGTTCCGCGGAACCGGTGACCCGGGGGCGGACGAAAACACCCCCGAACGCCCCCCCTATCTCTAAGCAGCATGCCGACCCCGGACACGCAACAGGATGGCGACCCTTGACACGCCACCCGGTTCGGGTGCCCCGAAAGCAGCCATGCAGTCCCACTGCTGACGTCTCGCCCTCAGCGCCGGAGCCACCAGAGGATGCCGACCCCGAGAATGACGACGAGTCCGCCGAGGAAGAACAGCGCCCCGGGCGGGAGGCCTGTCGCCGCCTCGGCAGCGGCGGCGGTGTCCGCCACTGTCGTCGGCTGCGGCGTCGCCGTTCCGGTGGCTGTCTCCGTCGCCTTCCCGGCGTCCATCGACTCCGCCGTCGGGGTCGGCGTTGCCTCCGCGCTGGAGGCGCCACCACCCTCGGCGCCACCCAGCCCGAACGGCACCGGAAGCTCCCCGACCCACGCCTGCACGAGTAGGCTCATCACGCCCAGGGCGGCAACAGCGCCGAGCAGTCGCGAGAGCACTGACTGGAGACCGGCAGCCTCCGACTCTCCGCCGGCAAACACGACGAGCGGGCCGTCGGCCGGCGCGTACACCTTCATCTCGCGACCCTTCTCGGAGTAGATGGTGTCGGCAACGTCCACCAGTTCTGCGTCGTCGAGTTTGCCGAGGTGATACTGCACGTTCTGGAGGGTGAGGTCCAGGCGCTCCGCGAGGTCGGAGGGTGCGGCTGGCTCTTCGTGAAGCGCGCCCAACAGCTCTCGGGTGGTCTCCGAGGAGAGCGCCGAGAGCGCTTCGCCCGCCTCGTCGCTGTCGACGCCGAGCACCCGTGGCTCCGTCTCGGCCTCGGCCTCCGGGTCGGAGGGCAGCAGGCTCATAGCCCCACCTACCCAGTGCGGGGTTGAAACTCTGTTCACTCGTTTCCGTTACGACACGGGTTCGGCGTGTCCGGTGTGATATGGCTCAGTCGTCGGGAACCACGACCAGTCGCAGGTCGTTGACGTTCGTTCCGGTCGCCCCTGTGCGGAGCGCGGCGCGTCGCCGGGCGAGATAGCTCAGCGAGTCGTGGCGTGCGAGGGCGTCGCGCGCCCCCGCCGCGTCGTCGACGCTCTCGGCGTCGACCAGTCCACCGGCAGCCTCTGACGAGCCGTCGTGGCCGTCTGTGTCAACAGCGGCGACGACGGCAGACGGCTGTTCCCCCGTATGCTCCTCGTTCAGTTCCACGGTGGCCGCGAGGGCGAACTCCAGGTTCGGGCCACCGGCGGCGGTATCTCCAGAATCGCCGGAAGGAGGGGTTCCGCCAAGCGCGACAGTCGTCTCCCCACCGGAGAGAAGCACCGCCGGCGGTTCCACGGGGTCGCCTGTCGCCGCCGCTTCAGCCGCGATAGCGACGTGGGTTGACGCCGCGGCGGCCGCTTCGCCACGGACCCGGCTGGAGAGAATGCAGGGCTCGAACCCATGCTCGGCGGCGACCGCTGCTGCGGCGTCGAGGGCTGTCCGGTTCGAGGCGACGACGTGGTTCCGGACGCGCTCGAACAGCGCCGCATCCGGCCCAGGTGTCTCGGGGTGGCCGCCGGTCAAACCGCGTTCCAGATGCGCTCGAACTCGGGGGGCGTCGACGTCGTAGCGGTCGAGCACGGTGAAGGCGTCCCGGTAGGTCGTTTCGTCGGGCGCCGTGGGACCGGAGGCGATGACCGAAAGCGGGTCGCCAACGACGTCACTGACTGCGATTCCGACCACCGTCGCTGGCGCACAGGCGGCCGCGAGGCGACCACCTTTCACCGCCGAGCAGTGCTTGCGGACCGCGTTAATCTCCCGGATATCCGCACCCGCCTCGAGGAGTGTCTGTGTCACCCCCCGGAGCGACTCGACTGTCAGATTCCCCGATGGCGCGGCAAGCAGCGCGCTCCCGCCACCACTGATGGCCGCGAGGACCAGAGTTCCCTCGTCGGCAGTTTCCGCGAGTCCGAGGACTCGCTCCGTCGCCGCAGCACCCGCTTCCGTCGGGAACGGGTGGCCGCCGGGTTCGACGTCGACGGCGCCGATGGAGCTGCTCGCGGCTGGCGAGCCCTCCGGAACGACGACCTGGCCCGCATCGATTGCCGCGCCGAGGTGGTCATCGAGGGCGCGGACGACGCCGGCCACGGCCTTCCCGCCGCCGAGGACCACCACGCGGTCGAACTGGTCGAGGTCGAGCGTGGTCTCGGTTTTCTTGGGCGCCACGGTGAGCCGGTCACCATCGCGGGAGAGTGCCTTCCGCGTCGCTTGCTCCGGGTCGGCACCGCGAATGCCCGCCGCGAGACAGTCGAGCGCGACCTCCTGGGGCTGCGTTTTGGCGAGCGCGTCGCGGTTCCGGAACATGGCGGTGAGGGCTGGCGAGAGACCAAAACCGTTCGGGTCGAGCGGCGGACGGACCCCTCAGTGGTCGGGTCGGGACCCAGCCGTCCGCCACGGTCGGCCTGACAGCCACTCCGTCACGGTAAAGGCCTGGCAGGGCGGACTCGGTAGCAATGAGCGAATCGGAGGGCAGCGTGCGCGTCGTCGGAACCGCGCACGTCTCCGCCGAGAGCGTCCGGGAGGTCGAGGAGGCCATCGAGGAGGAGCGCCCGGACACCGTCGCCGTCGAGTTGGACGAGGGGCGCCACCGCCAGATGAAGGGCGAGGAGCCCGACGACCTTGCGGCGGGGGACCTGTTACAGGGCAACACGGTGTTCCAGTTCCTCGCGTACTGGATGCTCTCGTACGTACAGGCTCGACTGGGCGAGAAGTTCGACATCCAGCCCGGTGCGGAGCTACTGGCCGCCGTCGAGACGGCCGAGGACCTCGCCATCCCCGTGGCGCTGGTCGACCGGGACATCCAGGAGACGATTCGGCGCTTCTGGAAGCGCATGACGTTCCTCGAAAAGCTCCGGGTGGTTGGCTCGCTCGCGTTCGGGGTTACCGACCCCCGCATCGCCGGCGTGATGTTCGGCCTGCTGGTGGGAGTGTTTGCGGGGCCCCTAATCGGTGTCTTCGGCGGTGCGCTCGGCGTCACGCAGACGCTGTTGGTCCGGCTTACCGGTGCCGCGCTGCTTGCGGCTGTCTCGGGCTACACCCTCTCGGAACTCACCCTGCGGTCCATCGCCGACGACGTGGTGGCGCTGACCACCGCGGCCGGCGGGGCGGTCGCAATCGGCCTCGTTGTCGGGGCGGGGCTCGGGCTGACGGACCCGCTGGTCACTCGCTACCTGGGCGACTTCACGATTACGGCCGTCGGCTCGATGACCCTGGGTATCGGCGCCGGGCTGGTGGTCGGCGTCCTCGCCGCCGCGGTGATGAGCATCACCGGCGCGGGCGAGTACGAGGAGGCGGAGCTGGAGGAGTTCGACCCCAGCGAACTCACCGACACCGACGTGGTGACGGCGATGATGGAGGAGTTCCGCGAGTTCTCCCCCGGCGGCGCGGAGGCGCTCATCGACGAGCGCGACGCGTTCATCGCCCACAACCTCGTCGACCTCCGGAAGCAGGGCAAGCAGGTGGTCGCCGTCGTCGGGGCTGGCCACCAGGCCGGTATCGAGTCGTACCTCGAAAATCCGGCGACGTTGCCGCCGCGGTCCGCACTGACCGGGGAGGATACCGGCGGCCTCGTCCCGTGGGGAAAGCTTCTCGCGGGCGGGTTCACCCTCGGCTTCGTCGCCTTCTTCGTCCTGCTGGCGATGGCGGGTGTGGGCAACGAGTTCCTGCTGAAGCTCTTTGCCGCGTGGTTCCTCATCAATGGCCTCTGTGCGGCGGGCCTGGCACGACTGGCCGGTGCACGCTGGCCCTCGGCGCTGACCGGCGGCGCAGTCGCGTGGCTCACGTCCATCAATCCGCTGCTCGCGCCCGGCTGGTTTGCCGGCTACGTCGAACTCCGGTACACGACCGTGAGCGTTGGCGACATCGGCGTGCTGAACGAACTGCTCTCCGACGAGGAACGCCCCATCGGTGAACTGCTCCGGGAGATGTTCGAGGTCCCACTGTTCAAACTCATCATGATCGTCGGGCTGACGAACGTCGGGAGCTTCGTCG
>CAYXXM010000116.1:0-6955 GCA_964469085.1 uncultured Haloferacaceae archaeon | reverse complement strand
GTTCCGGGGGTGTTTGGGGTGGGGATTTATATACTGGGTCGGCGCCCGACCCCGAAATCCCGCCGAAATCGCCCGCGCGACACCCCCGAAATGGCTCGCGCGCGGTGGAACGCGGAACAAACACTTTTGTATGGCCTCCGAGGAAACCCGCGTAGACAGAGCCGATGGTCCGCAAGAAGAAGCTCAGCCCGAGCGGGGCCAAAGACGAGAACGGCGAGTACCACAACGTCCACGTGAACCTCCACGAGGACGAGCTCGAGGTTGCCGGGATGGACATCGGCGACGAGGTCTTCGTCCGCGTCCGCGACGGCAAGATCATCATCCAGAGCGCCGACGCCGAGGACGTCGAGCACGACTTCTGAACGTGGCGCAGTCGCTCTACGGGCTCTGCAAACCGCTGCTGTTCTCGCTCCCCGCCGAAACCGCCCACGGGCTGGTGAGTCGCGGACTCGAAGCCGTCCAGGCCACCCCCGTGGAGTCCGTGCTCCGCGATGTCTACACCGTCGACGACGAGCGTCTCGGCGTCGAGGCGTTCGGCCAGGCGTTCCCAACGCCCGTCGGCGTCGCCGCGGGCTTCGACAAGAACGCCCGCATCCCCCGGGCCCTCGCGGCGCTGGGCTTCGGCCACGTCGAGGTCGGCGGCGTCACCGCCGAGTGCCAGTCCGGCAACCCCCGCCCGAGACTATTCCGCCTGACGCCCGACCGCGCCCTCGTCAACCGAATGGGGTTCAACAACGAGGGCGCCGACGCCATCGGTGCGCGCCTCGACGCGACCGACCTCCCGGACGTGCCCGTCGGGGTCAACATCGGGAAGTCGAAAACCACGCCCCTCGAGGAGGCGCCAGCGGACTACCGCTACACGTACGAGCGCGTCGCGCACGCGGGAGACTACTTCGTCGTCAACGTCTCCAGCCCCAACACCCCCGGCCTCAGGTCGCTACAGAACCGCGACGCCCTGGAGGCCATCATCGACGAACTCCAGGACGCGGGCGCCGCCCCCCTGCTGGTGAAGCTCTCGCCGGACCTCGCTGGCCCGGCCATCGAGGACTCCCTCGCCGTCGTCGACGAGATGGACCTCGACGGCGTCGTCGTCGCCAACACGACCACGGAGCGGCCGGACAGCCTCGACTCGCCGAACCGGGAGGAACGCGGCGGGCTCTCGGGGGACCCGATCGAGGAGCGCGCCATCGGTCTGGTCGGCTTCGTCGCCGAGCGAACCGATGTCCCCATCGTCGGCGTCGGCGGCGTCTCCGACGCCGAAGGCGCCTACCGGAAGATTCGCGCGGGCGCGAGCGTGGTCCAGCTCTACACCGGCCTCGTCTACGAGGGGCCGTCGCTCGCGCGCGACATCAACGACGGGCTGCTCGACCTGCTGGAGCGCGACGGCTTCGACACCGTCGAGGACGCCGTCGGCGTCGACCGCTGAACCCCGACTCGCCGGCGGCGCAGTGGTTCCGTGGGTGGCTGCCTACTCCTGCACAACGACCAGCGTGTCGTCGGTATCGACCAGCTCGCCCGCACCGGAGTAGCGGCGTTCCCGCTCGACGCTGAACGCCTCCGGCTCGAGTTCGTGGCCCGCGACCCGCAGCGTCTCCGCACCCAGCTCGTAGTCGCCGGTCTCGATGCCCGCCTCGATGTCGGGCACGTCGGCGCCGTACTCGGGGCCGACGACGGAGTAGTCGAGGTCGATTCCCGTAATCACCGACTCGATGTCGGGCGCGTCGCTCCGGGTCTCCAGTTCCCCGACGTGCATCACGTTCCGGATGTCGTTTTCGAAGCCGCTCACGTCGCCGTAGACGGTGACGTGGTCCAGGTCGGCGTTGAGCGGGAGCTGGCGCTCGCTCTTGTAGCGCCGGAGCGCGCCGACGACAGCCATCGCCGTCTCGCCGGCCTCGTGGTCGGCCTCGACGCCGGTGGGCTCGGGCCAGGCGCTCCGGTGGATGCTCTGGAACTCGTCGGCGGCCTCGCTGCTCACAGCGTCGCGGTTCGCGGCCGAGGTGTCTGCCGCCTCGGTGGCGTACAGGTCCTGCCAGAGCTCCTCGGTGATG
Organism: uncultured Haloferacaceae archaeon; assembly: GCA_964469085.1. GTDB lineage: Archaea > Halobacteriota > Halobacteria > Halobacteriales > Haloferacaceae > Halolamina. The sequence goes on along the minus strand of CAYXXM010000116.1, from coordinate 4,907 downwards.
TGGGCGAGCATCGGCGCGAACAGCTTGAGGAATCGCCTGTGGGCGGTCCGGAGCGTGTACTTCGCGGAGGCGTCGTCCTCCTCGCGGACCCGCTGTTTGGCGATCTCGAGGTAGTCGTCACAGAAGGTCCCCCAGAAGAAGCTCCGGAGGCTGTCCCGGGCCTTGGAGAACTGCCGGTCCGCCAGCATCTCGGCGACGAACGCCGCCTCGCTGTCGAGTTCCGCAAGCAGCCAGCGGTCGAGCGCCGAGAGCTCCGCGTCGTCGATGTCAGGGTCCTCGTCGGGCGTAAGCGACTCGACGAGTTTCGAGGCGTTCCAGAGTTTCTGTAACAGCTTCTCGCCAGCGGTCAGTCCCTTCTCCTGGTAGGGCAGGTCGTCGCCGATGGAACTGCCGGCGGCCCAGAACCGCGCGGCGTCGACCGAGAACTCCGCCCGGACCTCCGCGGGCGTGACGACGTTGCCGACGGATTTGGACATCTTCTTGCGGTCCTCGTCGAGCACCATCCCGTTAATCATCACCGAGTCGAACGGCACCTCGCCGGTGTGTTCGTAACACTTGACGACGGTGTGGAACAGCCAGAACGAGATGATGTCGTGGCCCTGCGGGCGCACGTCCATCGGGAACAGTTCGGGCTGGGCCATCTCGAACTCGCCGGACTCCTCGTTCCAGTCCCATCCGGCGTTGATAAGCGGTGTGAGCGAGGAGGTGGCCCAGGTGTCCAGCACGTCGTCCTCCGGGACGAACCCGTCGTGGCCGCATGCGGGACAGCTATCGACGGGCGGGTCGTCCGAGAGCGGGTCGACCGGCAGGTCCGCCTTCTCGGCCATGACGGCCTCGTCGCAGTCCCCGCAGTACCACACCGGGAACGGAATACCCGAGGAGCGCTGGCGGGAGATACACCAGTCCCACTGGAGGCCCTCGATCCAGTGTTTGTAGCGGGAGAACATCTTCTCGGGGTACCAGTCCATCTCCCGGCCGGCGTCCAGATACTCGTCGGTGCGGTCGAGCATCTCGACGTACCACTGATCGGCGACGAGGAACTCGACGCCGACGCCACAGCGCTCGTGGACGTTGACGGTGTGGCTGATTGGGCGGCGGTCGAGCAGTGCGCCCGCGTCCTCGAGGTCCGTGACGATGGCCTCGCGTGCCGCCGAGGCATGCATCCCCTCGTACTCGGCGGCCACGTCGGTGAGGTGGCCCGACTCGTCGATGGCGAGCCGGAGATCCAGATCGTGGGCCTGGTACCACTCGATGTCGGTCTGGTCGCCGAACGTACAGCACATGACGATGCCCGAGCCGGTCTCCATGTCCACTCGCTCGTCCTCGATGATGGGGACCTCCTGGCCGAACAGCGGAATCCGGGCCCGTTCGCCGACGAGGTGCCGGTTCGCCTCGTCGTCGGGGTGGACGAAGACGGCGACGCAGGCGGGGAGGAGTTCGGGCCGGGTGGTTGAGATGGTGAACTCGGACTGGCCCGGCGCCGCCGGGTCGCCCCCCGCGGCGTCGCCTCCCTCGCTCGTCGAGGAGCTGCCGCCGGCTTCGCTCGTCGATGAACCGGCATCAGCGGCTTCGGGAGCCTCCTCGGAGGCTCCGACAACGTCGAAACTGATGTCGATGAAGTGGCTGTCCTGCTCGTCGTCCTCGGTCTCGACCTGCGAGATGGCGGTCTCACACTCCGGGCACCAGATGGCCGGCGCGCGCTTGCGGTACTCCCGGCCCTGCTCGTAGAGGTCAATGAAGGAGAGCTGGGAGATGCGCTGGACCCGCGGCTCGATGGTCCGGTAGGTGTTGTTCCAGTCGATGGAGAAGCCGAAGGACTGCATGTTCTCGGTGAACTCGTCCTCGAAGCGGGCACAGACCTCCCGGCATTTCTGCTGGAACTCGCGCCGTGAGAACTCCTGGTGGCGGACGTCGAGTTCGTCCTCCGTCAGGCGCTCGGAGGCGATGCCGTTGTCGTCGTAGCCGAACGGGTAGAACACCTCCCCGCCCTGCATCCGGGTGAAGCGGGCGACGATGTCCTGTAGCACGGTGCCGTAGACGTGGCCCCAGTGGAGGCTCCCGGAGACGGTCGGCGGCGGCGTGTCGATGGCGAAGGCAGTGTCGGGGTCGTCGACGCCCTCGTAGGCGTAGGTCTCGTCGTCGACCCACCGCTGCTGCCACTTCTCCTCGACCGCGTCGGCGTCGTAGGGCCCGCTGGGCATGTTGCCTGAACCTTCCCGTGAGCGCCTGTTAAAGAACTCGGTCCTGTGGGTAGGATTCCCGACGGGGCGGGAGCAGCGATTGGTCCGGGATAGGTCCGCGCCACCCGGTTCGGGTTGTTTTTGGTACCGATCAACAATACCTTCTTGATTTTGCATCTCTAATCGGTTACGTATGAATCGTCGAGAGTTCCTGGCAACGACAACGGTCGCCGCACCGTTCATCGCCGGGTGTGCGGACGGCGGGGGTACTCCAACAGCGACCCCAACCGAAACACCGACGGAGACATCCGGCGCGTTCGTCGCAGCGACCAACATGGACGACTTCGATCCCAAACGTGTCTCCATCGAGCCAGGAGAGACCGTCACGTGGAAGAATACTGCATCTGGTGCATACAGTAGCCACACGGTTACCAACGCCCAGTTCCACGACAAGGCGGCAGAGTGGTCGATGGATGAATCGTTCTCGGGTGGCGGACGGTTGACCCACACGTTTGAGACGGCGGGGGTCTACGAATACTACTGCACGGTTCACGGGGAATCCTCGATGTGCGGAGTTGTCCTCGTCGGCGACGTCTCGCTGGACCAGAGTCTCCCCTGTGACTGAGCAGGGAGTTCCCATCAGGTACGTGTCGAAGGGGCGTAGGTTCGAACTCGGGGAACGCTGGACAGTGGGGTAAGCCCGGCGAACCACAACCCAATTGGCCGGCGACGCAGACCCACCCACTATGCAGACCTACCTCTCGCTCGAATACGCACACGAGGAGTCGCTCCCGCCGGGGCACGCCAACGAACTCCGCACGCCGCCGGCGCTGGTCGAGCGATTTCTCGACGAATGTACCGAACCGGGCGACCGGGTTCTCGACCCCTTCGCCGGTTACGGCACGACACTGAACGTGGCCGAGCGACTGGACCGCGTCCCCCACGGCATCGAGTACGACGCGGAGCGGGTCGAGTATATCCGGGACCAGCTCGCAGATCAGGGGGCTGTGCGCCACGGCGACGTGCTCGAACTGGAGCCTTCGTGGCTCCCGACCTGTGAGTACTGCTTCACCTCGCCACCGTTCATGGAGCGAACGGACCACCGAAACCCCTTCGAGAACTACGCAGGCGAGAGTAGCTACGACGCCTACCTCAACGACATCGAGGCGGCGTTTTCGCGGGTTGCATCGGTGCTGGCCCCCGGCGCCACTGTGGTCGTCGACGTGGCGAACATGACATACGAGGACCGCGTGACCACGCTGGCGTGGGACGTCGCCGACCGCGTCGCGGCGGTCTTCGACTTCGACGGCGAGGTCGTCGTTACCTGGGAGGACGCCGAGGAGAACGACCGGAACGGGGCGTTCGGCTACGGCTACGACCACTCCTACTGTCTGGTGTTCACCAACAGCGAGCCGTGACCGCAAGCGGGCGTTCCGGCCCTCGCTAGTCAGCCAGCGCGTCCAGCCGGAACTCGAAGCCGGCGACCGGAACCTCCAGGTCCCGCTCGACCAGCACCTCGGGGTGGAGTTCCCCGATAACCCCGACGGTGTCGCCGTCGATTACGACATCCGCGACGCGGCCGTCGATGAAGCTCGGGTGCGACGTGGCTGGCGTCGCCAGTTCGACGTCGAACTCGCTGGTGAGTGCCTGCAGCCGGGCCTTCGCGTCCTCGTAGGTCGCGTCCGTTCGGGCGAGCACGCCCGCGACGGTGCGGTGCTCCGCGACGTTGGTGTTCTCGGCGTCGTCACGCTCGGCGACGAGTCCCACCTCGGCGAGGTCCTGCGGGTAGCGCCGGTGGGTGTTGTTCTCCAGCACCTGCATGAGCGACGGCAGCGCCCACGTCCGAAGCTGGGTGTAGTCCTCGCTATAGCTGCTGGTGACCGTGACCGCAGCCTCGCCGCCGAGGACATCGCTGCCCTCATCGACGTTCATCCGCTCGTAGTTCTCCGCGGGCGAGGAGAGGTAGAAGTTCAGGAGGTCCTCGAAGCCGAGGCCGACGAGGGCGGTCCGGGTCGCCCGCTCCAGCCGGCTCCGCTCGTGGCGGCCGCCGATGGTGCCGATGTCGGGGTACGCCGGGGTCAGGTCGTCGAACCCGTACGCCCGGCCGACGTCGTCGACGAGGTCCGCGGGGTGGAGCACGTCGACGCGGTACGGTGGAATCCCCACCTCGTAGGTGGTCCGGTCCCCGAGTTCGGCCGTCGAATCCAGGCCGGAGCGGGCGAACAGCTCCTCGACAGTCTCCATCTCCAAATCGATGCCGAGCGTGGACTCGATGCGCTCGTGGCTGACAGTCTTCCGGCGCACGTCGAGTTCCGGTCGGACCAGGTGGTCGCCGTCGCGCTCGCCCGGCGCGTCCGGCTCGTACACAACGTCCACCTCCTCGATTGTGGCGCCGCGGGCGTCCAGCGCGTAGCAGACGATGGCGAGCATCCGGTCGATGGTCCACTGGTCGGTGCCGGTCATCTCCACGAACAGCTCGCGGGACTCCGTTGACACCTCCGTCCGGCGGCCGTTGATGACCGGCGGGAACGAGAACAGCCCCAGTTCGTCGTAGATGGCGGGGTAGCGCCCGTACTCGGCGACGATGTCGGCGTATGTCTCGCCGGTCGGGTGGTCGGCCAGCACGTCGGCGGGGGTCATCTCCCGGTCGGCGTCGAGCGGGACGAACGTGTCCTCGTCCGGCTCGACACCCCTGTAGGTGATTGTCGGCCCGCCCACGTCGGTCGG
>CAYXXM010000115.1:0-6990 GCA_964469085.1 uncultured Haloferacaceae archaeon | reverse complement strand
CTTTCGAACCGCGCGGCTGACCATCGCCGCGCGGTACGTTCGGCGGTCCCGGCCGACAGTCGCCGGGACCACCTTCGACACCGTTTTGCTCCCACTCCAAGAACCCAGAGCCATGAGCGATTACCAGCGCGTCACCGCGCACGTCGACAACGCAGACCACCTCCGCGAAGAAGGCCGCCGGAAGATGGACTGGGCGCTCCAGCACATGCCCATCTGCGCCTCGCTCCGCGAGGAGTTCGCTGCCGAGCGCCCGTTCGAGGGCGAGACCATCGGGATGGCGATGCACGTCGAGGCCAAGACGGCCATCCTGGTCGAGACGCTCGCCATCGGCGGCGCCGAGGTGGCAATCACCGGCTGCAACCCGCTCTCGACCCACGACGACGTGAGCGTCGCGCTGGACGACGTCGAGAACGTCACCTCCTACGCCGTCCGCGGCGTCGACGACGAGGAGTACTATGGCGCCATCGAGTCGGTCATCGACCACGAGCCGACAATTACCGTGGACGACGGCGCGGACATGGTGTTCCGCATCCACCAGGAGCACCCGGAGCTCATCGACTCCATCGTCGGCGGCGCCGAGGAGACGACCACGGGGGTCCACCGCCTGCGCGCGATGGACGCGGACGGCGAACTCGACTACCCGATGTTTGCGGTCAACGACACGCCGATGAAGCGCCTCTTCGACAACGTCCACGGCACGGGCGAGTCGGCGCTGTCGGCCATCGCCATGACCACCAATCTCTCGTGGGCCGGCAAGACGGTGGTCGTCGCGGGCTTCGGCTACTGCGGCAAGGGCGTCGCCCAGAAGGCGGCCGGCCAGGACGCCAACGTCGTCGTCTGTGAGGTCGAACCGCGGAAGGCCCTGGAGGCGCACATGGAGGGCTACGACGTGCTCCCGATGGCCGAGGCCGCGACGGAAGGGGACGTGTTCATCACGACCACCGGCAACCGCGACGTGGTCACGACCGAGCACTTCGAGGAGATGCAGGACGGCGTGCTGCTGGCCAACGCCGGCCACTTCGACGTCGAGATCAACCTGGATGACCTCGACGCCCTCGCCGTCGACCGCTACGAGGCCCGCGACGGCGTTGAGGCGTTCGAGATGGCGGACGGTCGCCGGCTGAACGTGCTCGCAGAAGGCCGGCTCGTGAACCTCGCGGCGCCCGTCGGACTGGGCCACCCCGTGGAGGTGATGGACCAGTCGTTCGGCGTCCAGGCCGTCTGTGTCAGGGAGATGGTCGAGAACGGCGACGCCTACGACGCGGGCGTTCACGAGGTGCCCGACGAACTGGACAGGGAGGTTGCGGAGGTGAAACTCGCCGCCGAGGACGTCGCGTTCGACAGCCTGAGCGACGAACAGCGCGAGTATCTGGACACCTGGCAGCACGGGACGTAGACTGCTCCGGGGCGAACCGCGCCCGCGACGGCCCGTTTCGGGCAGTTCCTGCGGTTCCTGGAGCCAACCTGGTTTTGCGGCATCTCCGACCAGTCCTGGAGCCAGCGTCCGGTCGCTTCGGGAGCACCGCTGCCACCGACTCTGTGTGCCTGCCACCGGCGGAACCGTTAGGCCCGCCCAGCCCCAACTCCTGACGATGAGCCAGAAATCCGACGCGGAGTGGCGCGACGAGCTATCCGACGAGGAGTACGAAATCCTCCGCGAGCGCGGGACGGAAGCCCGGTTCAGCGGCGAGCACGTCGACCGCGACGACGACGGCATCTACCGCTGCAAGGGCTGTGGCGAGGTGCTGTTCGAATCCGACACCAAGTACGACTCCGGCTGTGGCTGGCCCAGCTTCTACGCCGCCGAGAACGAGTCGGTCGAAACCCGAGAGGACGACCGTCACGGGATGTCCCGCACCGAGGTGCTCTGTGCGAACTGTGAGGGGCACCTTGGCCACGTCTTCGACGACGGCCCGGAGCCGACTGGCAAGCGGTTCTGCATCAACTCCGTGGCGCTGGAGTTCGACGACGAATAGCGCGGCTACGGCGGCTACTGTTCAGAAAAGGGGTTACTCGAGGGCGTCTCGCAGCTGAGCGACGTAGGGGCTGTTTCCCCAACTTCGGTGTGGACTAATCGTTGCCAGCAGCGTTCTGGCTTCGTCCTCAGTCATGTGTCCGTTCCGGGCGTAGTCACAGATGAGCCGTGGTGTTGGAACGATCCGCGGCCCTTGCAACACCGCGTGGATCAACGCGAAATTCGTGCCGCCAAACTCGTCGGTGAGGAAGCCGTCGACGTCGAGTGCGTTCGCGAGCACGATCCCGTCGGTTTCGCCGTCGTCGATGCCGAACGTCGGCCGCGAGTCCGGGGTGTCGGCGCGCTCGTAGGGATCCTCGACGGTGTAGTGGTCGCGAGCCCCGAGGACGTTCGTCGCTGCGGCGCGGTGAATATCCTGATACTGGGTGAGGTCCCGGAGTTCGACGACGACCTCCGGCGGCACGAACACGTTACACGAGGTGAGAAGATACCGAAGGGGGTCCGGGGCGGTTTCAGTATTGTACGCTGTGTCGGCCCGCGGCACCGCCAGACTGACCAGCGCGCTCGTGTCGGCGACGACCGTCTGCAGCCGCGGGCCGGTCATCGCTTGTCGTCAGCGGTGTCGACTGCCGTCGCGTCGTCGCCGTAGATATCGATGTCGGCAGGGGGGCCGATATCCAGCGGCTCGTCTTCGAGATCCGCCTTGAGGAGGCGGAGACGCTGGGCGGTTTCAGCGCCGACCAACTGTTTGACCGTCTCGAACTCGAGCTGATCGTCGTAGTAGTTCGTCGCGACCAGTTCCTGAAACGTATCGCTGTCGGCCGTCTCTTCGAGGTACTCGCGAATTGCCTCGACCAGCAGATCGGTCCGGTCCGTGTCGAAGAGTTCGGCGACAGCATCGAGACGCTCGACCAGGTACTCTGGGGACTGGAAGTGAACCCGTCGCGGTTCGTCACTTGCGCTCATTCCATGTGCACGTTCTGCACATAGGCTGATAACCGTTTCGGCTGATGCACACAGTTTGCACATCGAACCCCGCGACCGCGAGGCATCAGTCGTGACTCAGTCCAATGCGGAACCCGCTGAGCCGGGCGGGACCGACGATTCCGCTGGAAGCCGTCGTTCCACCACCCCGCTGCCCCGACGCGAGCGCTTTTGCCTCGTCCGCCAGAGTCCCCAGCCATGACGAATCCGACGCTACTGGTGACCGACACGGTCCCGCCCGAAACCACCGAGGAGCTGCTGGCCGCCCTCGCAGACGAGCTACCGGACGCGGAGATTCTGGCGGCGGCGACGTCCGAGGAGAGTAACGACCTGCTTGACCGGGCCGACGCACTCGTCACCGGCCGTCTCGACGCGGACCGACTGGCTCGCGGGGATATCGAGTGGGTGCAGGCGCTCTCGGCGGGCGTCGACAGCTACCCACAGGAGAAAATGCGGGAGGCCGGCGTGGTGCTGACGAACGCCTCGGGCGTCCACGCCGAACCCATCGGTGAGCAGGTCATCGGTGCGATGCTCAGCTTCGAGCGGCGGTTCCTCGAGTCCCAGCGCAACAAGGAGCGCAACAGCTGGGAGCGCGTCGAGGGCGGCGAACTGAAGGGCAAAACCCTCGGCGTCGTCGGCGTCGGCGCCATCGGCAGCCGCGTCGCCGAGCTGGGCTCGGCGTTCGGGATGGCCGTGCTCGGCACTAAGCGCGACCCGTCGACGATGCCGGAGGCCGTCGACGAGGGGTTCGGCCCGGAAGCCGTCTCCGAACTCTGCCGGCGCTCTGATTACCTCGTGCTGGCCTGTCCGCTGACCGAGGATACCGAGGGGCTCATCGGGAGCGAAGCGTTCCGCCTGCTCGGAAGCGACGCCGTGCTGGTCAACATCGCCCGCGGCGCCGTCGTCGACGAGGACGCATTGATTCGGGCACTCCAGTACGGCCAGATTCGTGGTGCCGCCCTGGACGTGTTCGAAACGGAGCCGCTCCCGGCGGACTCGCCGCTCTGGGACCTCTCGAACGTCCTGCTGACTCCCCACATGGCCGGGTCGACGCCGAAGAAGGCCGCGCGATGGGCCGACATCATCGGGACGAACTACCGTCGGTTCGGGACCGACGAGGCGTACGTCAACCGGGTGCTCTGAGTGGCTGTGTTTCGGGCGGCGCCGAGAATGCTGCCGGGTCCACAGCGATGGACCGAACGTTTAGGCGCGCTCGTCACGAACAGCTGACCATGAGCACCGCGAGCCGCGTGGTCATCTCCCACCCCGCGGAACTGAGCGAGTGGGGCCGCGACCAGCTAACCGCCGACCGCTACGTGAACTACCTCCGGAAGACGCTCGGGGAGGTCGCCGTGGGCGACGAGTTCGAGGAGTTCGTCGACGTCGGCTGCTGTGGCGACGCGATGGATATCCCCCTGCGCGTCGAGGAAACGGACGGCGAGGCGGTCGGCTCGGACACCGAGATTGCGTTTACGACCCGCGAGGCGTCGATGGAGGGCGGCTGGTTGGTGCAAAGTGAGGCGGCCGGCACCGATCAGCCGGACGCGTAGAGTGAGGCGGCCGGCACTGGCCAGCCGGACGCCTGAAACGGCACCCGTCGGGAGCTGATTAGGGCAGGTACCGAACGCTCACAACCCCGGGTTCCGAGCGAATCTCGACCCGGTTCACTCCGAGTCGGGCCGCCCGCGAGAGCGTCGTTTCGCGGTCGCGCAGCACGTCCTCGACGGCGGCGGCCGTCTCGTCGTCGGGCACGCTGATGACGTGGAGTTCGCCGACACCTGCTCGTTCTTCGCGCGTGAGTTCGCCAACGTCCTGATCCGCAGCGATGTCGCGTTCGTGTGTCGTCGGGGGCTCCTGGCTCTCGTGGAGGCGCAGCGGCCGGCGCTCGGCCACCTCGACGAGTTCTGCCGTCACCTCCAGCGGGGGTTCGGGGGCGACGGTGCCCTCGATGGCGTCGTCCTCCTCCACGCCGGGGTTCGCGGAGAGCGTGTGCACCTGCCCGCTATCGACGTCTTTCAACACCGCGCTCTCCTCGTCGGCGTGGGTGACGAGGAAGGTTCCCTCCGTCGCGCTCTCGATGTCGGTCATACCTCTTGTTGGCCCCAGAGCGGTTTCGGGATTTCGTTCTCACCCAACGCGACGATGCACGGCGGCGATGAACCCCACCGGCACGAGTGCGACCAGGGGCGCCGCCACCGGCGGCATCGCGTAGAGGCCAGCGACCACTGGGCCGAAGACGCCGCTGGCTGGCGGCCGAGCCACTGTCTCGCCGTCCAGCACGAACGTCTCGGGCATCGACGCCACCGCCGCGAGGTAGAGCGAGAGCAGGAAGGCGTAGCCGCCGAGCGCCAGCAGCGGTTCGTAGTGCGGTGAGTCGATATCGCCGGTCCGGTGTGCTCGCGCCGCCAGCAGCACCGGCGCGACGGCGGGGAGCACCGAGAGCAGACCGACCAGCGCGACGAACGACCGCGAGAGGGTGAGGCTCCCGCCCTGCATTCCGGCGGTTCGGCCGAAGACGACGACCACCGCGAGCACGAACACGAGTGCGAGCAAGGCGGCCGCGAGGCCGCCGACGACGACGTAGCTCCGGAAGAGCACTGACTCGCTCTCCCGGAAGGCGTAGGGGAACGCGCCGAACACGCCGCGGTAGCTGTCCGCCATCGCCGGCCGTTCGCGGCGCGGAGGGTTAAACGCCGCGAGGCGGGTCGCTCGCCGCCTGCAGGGTCACTCCGTCGTGCTCCCGCGCTCGACCATCAGGCCGGCGGCCCGCCCGGCCCAGTCGGTGAACAGGTAGCCCAAGGCACTAACCGCGACGAACAGCAGGTAGCCGGCGGTGATGCCGGCGTAGGCGCCGAGGACGCCGTAGCCCAGTCGGACGCCGACCAGCCACGTGACCCCGACCATCCCGCCGACCATGCCGGCGACGCGAGAGGCCAATCCGACGCGGGTTTCGCTCGCGCCCTGAAGCGCCGCCGTGAGGACGTTGTTCGCCACGCCCAGCACCGCCATCGCGCCGAGCAGTCGGGCGAACGTCGCGGTCCAGCGATTCGCCTCGCCGCCGGCCAACAGCGCGGCCAGCGGCTCGGTGGCGAACGCGAGCAGCAGGCCGAATGCTGCGGCGACGACGAGCCCGATGGACAGCGCCGCACGGACGGTGAACCGTGCGTCTGCCACGTCGCCGTCGCCGATGGCCTGCCCGACGAGGATTTTCGTGGCGACGGCGACGCCGGGCACGAGGGTGCCGATGGTCAGCTGGTAGAGCCGCCACGCGACCTGATAGCCCGCGTAGATGCCGGTGCCGAAGCCGATGACCACCCGGCTGAACGGGAACATTGCGGCGCTGGTGACGAAGCCGCCGGCCGACTGGGGGAGGCCGACCTGCAACACTTGCTTTGCGAGCGTCGGGTCCGTGGGGCGGACGAAGCCGTACGGGCTTCTGGTAGCCAGCGCGACCAGATACAGCAGCGTGGCGACGACGGCGGCGCCGGCGGTGGCAATGCCCAGGCCGAGCACGCCGAGTCGGGGGATCCCCAGCGGCGCGAACCCCAGCCCGAGCGCGAGCGAGGCGGCGACGTTGAGCACGTCCCCCGTCGCGCCGATGTAGAACGGTGTCTTGGTGTCGCCGATGGCGGCGAACGCCTGCCCGAACACGGACTTCATCAGCGTTACCGGCGCGACAAGGAGCGTCACCGCGAGGTACGCCGCACCGGCCTCGACCGCCGAATCGTCGAGTTCGCCGCCGCCGACGAGGTTGATGGCCGTCTCGCCGAACAGCAACGCGCCCGTGGCGGCGACGACACCGACGAGCACGCAGAGCAGTGCAGCCTGCACAACCGTCTCGTCGCGATTTCCTTCGGCGCCGGCGCCGGTGTCCTGGCTGGTGAGAGCGACGGCACCGCCGCCGATGCCCCCGCCGACGCGCCCGGTCATCTGGCGGTAGAGGTCGGCGATGGTGACGACGGCGACGGCCGATGGCGAGATGGCGGCGGCGATGAGCACGTCCGTCGCGCCCATGACGCTGCGCGTGACCG
>CAYXXM010000114.1:0-7000 GCA_964469085.1 uncultured Haloferacaceae archaeon | reverse complement strand
GACGGCCACACTAGCGCCCGAGACGAACTGTCGGCGGTCGAGTATGTCCGGGTGTCGGCGATTGGACATGACTGTGGTTTGGGCCCACAGCAACAAAGAGCTTCGGCCGGGGGCCTACCAGCCCGCCTCGATGTCCGCAGCGAGCGCCTCGAGGATGTCCTCGGTCGCGTCGGCCACGATGTCGCCCATGACCTCGGGGTCGGCGTTGGTCGGGTCGCCAAGGCCGCCGAGGCCGGTGATATCGTCGAAGTAGGCGTACGAGCGAGTTTCGGGGAACTCGTCGGCGTCCTGTGGCTCCTTCTTCCCCGGCTTGACGAGGTCCGGACGGTAATGCTCGATGACGCTGGTCTCGTGGTCCCCGGCGTGCCCCCAGCCCTCGCCGAACGCGTCCTGGAGGCGGTCACGGGCGAAATCCGTCCAGTGGACGAAGTGGGCGGCGACGCCGTGCTCCCGCACGATGCGGTCGGCCGCGAGGCTCAGCGGGTCGCGATTGCCGCCGTGGCAGTTGACGATGACGAGGCGCTCGACGCCGTGCCGGGCGAGGCTCTCGGCGATGTCGACGATGACCTGCTGGTAGGTTTCGGGGGACAGCGTGACCGTCCCGGCGAAGTTCATGTGGTGCTCGGACTCGCCGTACGGCAGCGTCGGCAGGCGGACGAACTGCAGGTCGTGCCTCGCGGCGGCCTCGACCAGTTCCTCGGTCAGGTGCTCGGCGCGTAGCGTGTCCACCGACACGGGGAGGTGGACGGAGTGCTGTTCGACCGAGCCAGTTCCCAGGAGGGCCGCGTCGGCGTCTGCCAGCGCGTCCTCGGCGTCCTCCCACGTCATCGTCATCAGGTCGTCGTCGGTTTCGGGCATGGCCACGCCTGGGGCTGGTCCGGGCAAAGAGCTACGGGAAGCGGAAGGCCGACACGACGGCCTGAACCGGCTTTCCGTGGCCTCTCCCCCGCAGTCGGGATGAAATTGGGGGACGGTTCGGAAAACGACTATCCGTACCGGTTCGCCAGGTGAGAGTGGAATGACAGACCAAGAAACGGAGACAAACGGCATCGTCGATCAGCTCCGCGGGAGTGACGCGAGCTCCCGCCGGCAGTTCCTGCAGCGCTCGGCCGCGGCCGGCGCGGGCGCCCTGGCACTCGCAGTTGGCAGTTCCAACACCGCCCTCGCCCAGGAAGCGTCGAGCGACGACGTCAGCGACCTGGACGTGCTGAACTTCGCACTCACGCTGGAGCACCTCGAGTACGCGTTCTACCGCGACGGGCTCGCCCGGTTCGACCAGAGCGATTTCGCCAGCGCGAAGACGCTTCAGGGCTTTAGCAGTCGGGTCCGGAAGGACGTGCGCCCGAACCTCGTTGACGTTCGGGAGCACGAGGAAACGCACGTCGAGACGCTCACCGCCGTGATCAGCGACCTCGGCGGCGACCCCGTCTCCGAGGCGGAGTACGACTTCGGCGTCGACGACGCCGACGACTTCCTCGCCGTCGCCGCCGTGCTCGAGAACACCGGCGTCACGGCGTACGACGGCTCAATCGCGCTCATCGAGAACGGCGATCTACAGACTGCCGGTGCGACAATCGCCACCGTCGAGGCGCGCCACGCCTCCTACCTCAACCTCGTCACGGGCGACGACCCGTTCCCCTCGGCGTTCGACGAAGCCAAGAGCATGCAGGAGGTTCTCGACGCCGCCGGCGGCTTCATCGTCGGATAGAACCCGCCGCGATGTCCGGGTAGGGGACCGGCCAGTCCCCCCCCCCCCAACCGGGATTCAGCCATTTCTTGGGAATTCGACCGTGAGACGCAGGGTTCGGCCAGTTCTTGCGAATTCGACCGGGGCGCGGGGGGTTCGGCCAGTTCTCGCGTGGTTGACCTCGCGCACGCGGCCGACCGCACTCGAGGGCGCCCAGGCCCGCGCTTGCCCGCGAATTCGGTCCATCACGACCGCGAAACTTTTAGGCCGGGGAGCGGCGTAGCGTCGGTACCGAATGGAACTCATCGTCACCGAGAAGGACAACGCGGCCCGTCGCATCGCCGACATTCTCAGCGACGGCACCGCCGACGCCGAGCGGGTCAACGGCGTCAACGTCTACGGCTGGGGGGGCATGCGGGTCATCGGCCTCTCCGGCCACGTGGTCGGCGTCGACTTCCCGCCGGCGTACGACGACTGGCGGGACGTCGAGCCCCACGAGCTCATCGACGCCCCCATCGACACCCAGCCCACCCAGGAGGGCATCGTCGCCGCACTCCGGCGGCTCGCACGGGACGCCGACCGCGTGGTCATCGCAACCGACTACGACCGCGAGGGCGAACTCATCGGGAAGGAGGCGTTCGACCTCATCCGCGACGTGGACGAGCAGGTGCCGGTCGACCGCGCGCGGTTCTCCTCCATCACCGAGCGAGAAGTGACCGAGGCGTTCGACGACCCGGGGTCCATCGACTTCGACCTCGCCGCCGCGGGCGAGGCGCGCCAGACCATCGACCTGGTCTGGGGCGCGGCGCTGACGCGCTTTCTCTCGCTCTCGGCGGGACAGCTCGGCGAGGACTTCATCTCCGTGGGGCGCGTCCAGGGCCCGACGCTGAAGCTGCTGGTCGACCGCGAACGGGAGATCGAGGCGTTCGACCCCGAGGACTACTGGGAGCTGTTCGCCACCCTCACCGGCGAGGAGGGCGCCTTCGAGGCGCAGTACTTCTACCGCGACGAGGACGGCAACGAGGCCCGGCGCGTCTGGGACGGGGCGGCCGCCGAGGCGACCGCCGAGAGCCTCGCCGCGGCCGAGGCTGCCGCGGTGGAGGACGTCAACCGACGCACCCGGACCGACGAGCCGCCCGCGCCGTTCAACACCACGCAGTTCATCCGGGCCGCGAGTTCGCTCGGCTACTCCGCCCAGCGGGGCATGAGTCTGGCCGAGGAGCTCTACACGGCCGGCTACATCACCTACCCCCGAACGGACAACACGGTGTACCCGGAGGACCTGGAGCCCGAGGAGCTGCTCGACGCGTTCCGGGAGACGTTCTTTGGTGAGTCCGTCAACGAGCTGCTCGAGCAGGACGGGATCGAGCCGACCGAGGGCGACGAGGAGACCACGGACCACCCACCGATTCACCCGACGGGCGAGCTGCCGACGGACCTGGACGACGACGAGTGGGAGATCTACGAGCTGGTGGTTCGGCGCTTCTTCGCGACGTGTGCGCCCGCGGCGACCTGGGAGCATCTCCGCGTCGTCGCCGGTATCGACGGCGAGTCACCGCTGCCTGCCGGCGGCGAGGCGGGACTGTCGCTCAAGGCCAACGGCAAGCGGCTGCTCGAGGAGGGCTATCACTCCGTCTATCCCTACTCCTCGGCCGACGAGACGGTCGTGCCGGACGTGGCGACGGGCGACGAACTCGCGGTCAGCGACAGCCGCCTGGAGGCCAAGGAGACCCAGCCGCCGCGGCGCTACGGCCAGTCGCGGCTCATCGAGACGATGGAGGAGATGGGGGTGGGGACGAAGGCGACCCGGCACAACGTCATCGAGAAGCTCTACGACCGCAACTACGTCGAGCAGGACCCGCCCCGTCCGACCCAGTTGGCAGAGGCCGTCGTCGAGGCGTCCGAGGAGTTCGCAGACCTCATCGTAAGCGAGGAGATGACCGCACAGCTGGAGGCGGACATGCGCGCCATCGCGGACGGCGAGAAGGGGTTCGAGGAGGTGACCCAGGAGTCCCGCGAGCTGCTCGACCGGGTGTTCGAGGACCTGCGGGCGTCCCGCGACGCGGTCGGGGATCACCTCCGGTCGTCGATGAAGGCCGACAAGATTCTCGGCCCCTGTCCGGAGTGCGGGGCGGACCTGCTCGTTCGGAAATCACGCTACGGCAGCTACTTCGTCGGCTGTGACGGCTACCCCGACTGTGAGTACACGCTGCCGCTGCCCTCGACGGGGAAACCGCTCATCCTTGACGAGGCCTGCGAGGAGCACGGCCTGAACCACGTGAAGATGCTCGCCGGGCGGAAGACGTTCGTCCACGGCTGCCCGCTCTGCAAGGCCGAGGCGGCCGACGCGGAGGCGGACCGGATCATTGGGGAGTGTCCCGACTGTAGCGGAGAACACGACGGCGAACTCGCCATCAAACAGCTCCGCTCGGGCTCCCGGCTGGTGGGCTGTACGCGCTATCCGGACTGCGAGTACTCCCTGCCCCTGCCCCGGCGCGGGGACATCGAGGTCACGGACGAGGAGTGTGCGGAACACGGGCTGCCGCATCTGGTGGTTCACGGCGACGACGAGGAGCCTTGGGAACTGGGCTGTCCCATCTGCAACTACCGGGAGTTCCAAGCCCGCGACGCCGGCTCCGAACTGGAGACGGTGGAGGGCATCGGCGAGAAGACGGCCGAGAAACTCCAGAACGCCGGGGTCGAGGACGTCGAGGGGCTGAAGCAGGCCGACCCGGAGGAGCTTGCTTCGGGCGTCGAAGGCGTCGGCGCTGGGGCGGTGCGGGACTGGCAGGCCAAGGCGGACTGAGGAGCAGCAGCCGTTTCCGTTGCCGGTCACCGCCTTCGCGTCCCAAACACTCTTTACTGATTATCTATAAACTGTAACTAAGGCGGAGCCGATGTCACGCACAACGAACCACGCCGACGGGGATATCGTCCACGACTTCCTCTCGGTCGCGGACCTGCTCGAAGAGTCGGAGTTGGCTCGACTGTACGCATATCTCGCCCGCGGCGGCGACGCGACCGTCCGGGAGGCGATGAACGCGCTCGACCTACCGCAGGGGACGGCCTACAGCTACGTGAACCGGCTCGTCGATGCCGGAGTCGTGACGGTCAGCCGTGAGGAACAGCCACGACGGTACACGGCCAGGAATATCGACCTGACCGTCACGACGGGCGACCGCGAGTACACGATCACGCCCGCACTCATCGACGCCGTCGGACGCCGCGGAACGGACGAGGACATCGACACCTACATCCAGCGCCACGGTGTCGCCGGCCTCGCGAGTGCGCTCACCTACGCGGTCGCGCGGGAGCGCGGCGAGGTGACCCATCGGACGATGGCCCGGGACCTCGACATCTCGCCGCTCGCGTCGGAAATCGTCCTGCAGGCGCTCCGGCCGGTGGTTCACGAACACTTCGACGTGGAAGCGACGGGGGGCTCCCTGGACGATATCGACGGGACGGCGGACGAGTGACGCGGTACCCGCGAACCGAACGGTCGTGATTTCGACGGGTTTGTCAGCTACCACTCGGTGTCGACGCTCTCGATGATGCCGCGGTTCTGGAGGCGCCTGGCGAACAGCTTCTGCCCCAGCAGCGCGCCGAGCACGCCCATGAACAGCCACGCGCCGCCGTAGCCCGCCGCCTCCAGCAGCGGGCCGGCGACGGCGACGATGCCACCGAGCACGTCCGACGCGGCGAAGCTGTAGGTGCCCAGCGCGTACTGCACCAGCAGAACCAGGGTGAGTCCGAGTGCGCCGAGGACGCCCTGTGCGGCGCCCGGAGCGGTCGGCCCGCGGACAGTTGGCGTCATGGCCCCGGCGACGATGCCACCGATGAAGCCCGCCAGGAGGAGCGCCTCGAACGCCCTGGGTATCGGGAGGAACCGCGCCGCGGCCGCGACGCCGAACGTGACTACCGTACCAACCTGAACTGACCGTCGAGAGAGCATCTCCTGCATAGTGGTTTGTCTGTACTTACCACACAGAAAAGCGTTTTCACAGGGCGGCGTCGGCCAGTCGGTACTGCACCGGGGTGTTTAGTGACCGTACGACTACGACCCGACGCTCTCCTCGACGATCTCGATTTCCTCGTCGGTCAGCCCATACAGTTCATACACGATTTCGTCTATGAGCTCGTCAGTACGCTCGATTTTCGCGTCGAGTTCGTCGGCGCGCTCCTTCGTCTCGGTGTAGCTCTCCAGGCCGTCCTCCACGTCCGCGACGCGGGGCAGCGTCAGCCCGCGCAGGCGGTCCACGAGCGAGTTGGTCTTGGTCGCCGTCTCGCGGAACTCCGCAAAGCCACCGACCTCCTCGACGGCGACGGGGACGAACACGGCAATCAGGTCGGCCTCGGTCTCGGAGAGGTCGGTAATTCGGAGGGCCGGAAGCGGCTCGGTCTCGGTGTAGCCCCATTGGTCGATCTCGTGTGCACCCTCGTCGTCCGGTTTGTAGCGTGCAGTGAGCCGGATTTCGACCGTCGACGGCGACTCGCGGATTATCTCGGCGTCGCCGACGCGTAGGTTCGGTTTCTGTTCGGCCGTTTGCTGGAGGATGGAGTCGGCGGCGTCTTCTGGGGGTTGGGTGAAGCCAACGTCGGCGAGGGTTTGGCCGTCGTCGTAGACGCCGAGGTGGTCGAGGAGAGAGGGGTTGAGGGAAAGGTGCTCATTGTTCAAATTCATCATTTCTTCCGCGAGAAGAGAGAGAACGTCGTGCGCAGTCCTACCCCTCTCAGACACTTCTGGATGAGATTCGAGGAAATCCAAAGGGTCTAACTCTGCCTCAATTACTCTTTCAGCCTCTCCTTTCACCTCGTCATTTAGAGGAGAAGTGTTTAATTCAGGGATTTGGAGGATCGGTAGTTCGTTGATGTGCCCCGGAACTACGCTGAGGTCGTCGGACAGGTTGACCGAATAGAACCACTCCAGTAGTGACGAATTAACGACCGCGAGAGGGTAATACATGTCCCGGTATTTTTCAGCTTTTGGAGTTGCGTCAGGAATGCCACTCCTTTCGACGCCTTGAACGTCGGTGATGTTTACACACGGGATCAGCGTCGAGAAACAATAGTAGTTATTCTCATCAGCAACGGCCATCAACCCACTACCGCTGATTTTCCTGAAAATTATCTTATCACTTTCAAATAATTCCTCAAACATCGGGTTATATAGTTCAGATTTTTCATATATTATAAACTCAGACGGATCTCTGAGCCGGTACGGCCGAACAATATCTTGACCACGAACCATTGGGTGCGAATTCTCCGCTGTTGAATCCTCAACAACGTATTTCTCTGTTTTTTCTTTTGTTCCCG
>CAYXXM010000113.1:0-7040 GCA_964469085.1 uncultured Haloferacaceae archaeon | reverse complement strand
GGTAGGGTAGTGGACTATCCTCTTGGCTTGCGGAGCCAGGGACCGGCGTTCAAATCGCCGCCGGGACGTTCTTCGCGACGCAACGCCGCGAGCGACAGCGAGCGGCCGCGTCGCGTAGACGGCCGTCCGCGGCGAGTTGAGCCAGAGAGACGAACGCAGTGAGTCTCTCGCGTTCAAATCGCCGCCGGGACGTTCCTTCACTCACTTCGTTCGGTCAGTCACGCCCCGGCGAGCCCACGCTCGCCCCGCTCGAGTGAACGCCGCCAGGACGGGGTTCCCCGAATACCGCGACGTTCTTCGCGGAACAACGACGACGAGCATCAGCGTCGCCGCATCACCGGCCACCCCCGCGATCAGCGACACGCTCTCCTCGCTCCTCACGGCCTGAGGCCGCGAAGCGAAGCGTTTTACCGCCGACGGACGGCCTACCCTGTATGACCGTCGAGTTGCCGTTCGCGCCAGTCGACGACATCATCCGCCGCAACGCCGACGGCCTCCGGGTGAGCGCCGACGCGGCCGAGGCGCTGGCGGCACGCATCCAGAACCACGGCGCCGAACTCGCCGAACGGGCCGCCGAGGAGGCGACGGCGGACGGCCGAAAAACGCTGATGGCGTCGGACTTCGGCGTCGAGCAGGTCATCACCCAGGCGGCGGTCGAACTCCCCGTCGCGCCCGTCGACCGCATCGCGCGCCTGCGCATCGACGACAGCTATCGGGTGTCGATGGAGGCCCGTATCGCGCTGGCGGACATCCTCAGCGACTACGCCGACAACGTCGCGCGCGCGGCAGCGAAACTCGCCCGGCACGCCGACAGGCGCACTGTCCAGGCGGACGACATCGAGACGTACTTCGAGCTGTTCGAGTAATGCAGTTCGGCTACTCCGACCGCTGTCTCGCCCACGACACCGGCCCTCGCCATCCCGAGTCGCCCGACCGCATGCGGGCGATTCGTGAAGGACTGACGGGCCGCCACGGCGTCGCCTACGTCGACGCCCCACCAGCAGACCCTGCGGCGCTGGCCCGGGCCCACGACCAGGACCACGTCGACGCTGTCCGGTCGTTCTGCGAGGACGGCGGCGGTGAGTGGGACCCCGACACCATCGCCAGCCCGGAGACCTACGAGGTGGCGCGGAAATCAGCCGGCCTCGCGGTCTGGGCCGCCGAGGCCGCCGTCGATGGCGCCGACGGGCGGGACACCCCGTTCGCACTAAGCCGGCCGCCGGGCCACCACGCCGAATCGGACGAGGCGATGGGCTTCTGTTTCTTCAACAACGCGGCAGTCGCCGCACAGTCCGTCATCGCTGGCACCGATGTCGACCGGGTCGCCATCTGGGACTGGGACGTCCACCACGGCAACGGCACCCAGGAGATCCACTACGAGGATGGCGACGTGTTCTACGCCTCCGTCCACGAACAGGGGCTGTTCCCCGGCACCGGCGATATGGACGCGACGGGCGACGGGGACGGCGCGGGGACGACGCTGAACGTCCCGCTCTCTGCGGGCTGTGGCGACCCGGAGTACAGTCACGTGTTCGAGTCGGCCATCGCGCCCGCCTTCGAGCGGTTCGACCCGGACCTGGTGCTCGTCTCTGCGGGGTTCGACGCCCATCGGCACGACCCGATTTCGCGGATGCGCGTCTCCACCGAGGGGTACGCGCAGCTCACAGCTGCGGTTCGCGAGGTCGCCGCTGCGACCGACGCCGCGCTGGCGTTCATCCTCGAGGGTGGCTACGGCCTCGACACGCTCTCCGAGAGCGTCGGCGTCGTCCACGAGACGTTCGACGGGCGCGAGCCGGTCGTCGACGACGCGTCGCCGGACGAGGCCGTCGTGGAGCAGGTGGAGCAGGTCCGGGAGCGACACGACCTCTGAGCGGTCCGGCTGGGGTCAGATTGACGGCTCGAAATACGCCCGCAGCTCCTCGCCGAACGCGGTTGCGAGGGTCGCCACCTCGCCGCCGACGAGCACCTCGTACTCCGCTTCCAGCGCCGTCTCGACGTGCGCGCCGAGGGCGACGTCGAACAGCGTCTCGCTCCGGAGGAGTGCTTCGGGGGTGCGGTGGTCGCGCTCACGTTCCACGACGTAGCGGTCCCCCTCGACGAAGGGGCCATACACGGATTCGTCGTCGGCGTACCGCTCGTAGAAGGAGTGAGCGTGCTCGCCCACGTGCACGGGTGGGCCGAGATGACGCACGACGGCGGGCAGTTCAGCGACGCTCGTCTCCACCAGCAGGACCGCGTTGCCCCACGCCTCGGCGTCGATAGTCGCCGCGCCGGTCGCCGCAGCCTCCTCGGCGAACGTCGCGGTTCGAAGCGGGTCGAAGCCACGCCGACCGAGCTCCCCGCGGATTCCGTCCAGCGAGCGCCGGAGCTGGGGGAACAGCTGGTCGCCGACGAGCGCCGGCGCGTCGAAGACGACAGCAACCGGGTGGCTGGACCGGCGGTCGAGATGCTCGCGAACCGCCTCGACGCCCATCGGCGTCGGTTCCTCGGGGACGAACAGTGCCTCCCGCGGGTCCGCGAGCAGTTCCCGGCAGTGGTGCTGGAACCGGGCGAGGTTCGCGTCCGAGAGCACGGCGGCGACGTTTCGCTCCGGGTCGGTCGGGTCGATTACCACCAGCGGGTCGTCGAACTCGCTTGCCTCGGCTGCGCTCGGCGAACCTGCGGCTGGCCCGCCATCCCCCTGCGGGTCGAACCGGACCGGCGGCTGCCAGTCGACGGCGGCCTCGACCAGCTGCCGGAATCCGCCGTGTTCGAGCACGAGGAGTTCGACCAGATAGCCGGAGAATCCCTCGGTGCGCAGGTCGCTGCCGTAGACCCCGATGCCCTTCGCGAACCGCTTGCAGAGCCGGGCGGCGACGGCGAGTTCCGGGGTGTAGCGCGCCTGGAGATAGGCGTCGTGGAACGGCGTCCGGTCGACCGCCGAGCGGATGTCGGTCGCCGACCCCACGTCGTAGCACGGGACGAGGTCCACCGCGAATCCCTCGTGTTCCCCGGTGACGTACGGGTGCTCGGCGTACTCCTCGTGGCCGTCGGGGAGCACGGCGTGGCCGACGTCGAGACCGTACTCCTGCAGGCGCTCGGGGGCCAGTTCCGGCGAAAACCGCACGAACAGGTCGATATCCCGGTCCCCGGCCAGCCAGGTCGAGCGGGCGCTCGAGCCGACCTGCACCACCTCGGCATCGACGGGCAGGTCGTCGATGGCCTCGTCTGCTCGCGCTGTCAGCTCGTCGGCGACGGCCTGCAGGCGCTCGCGCTCGGCCGGGTCCGGGGTCACGCGCTCGCTCACCCGCGCGAGCACGGCGTCGAGGGCGTCGTCGGTCATGCCCCCCTGTTGCTCCGGGTGCCGGGAAACCGTGTCGGTCGGAGCCGCGGAAGCGAAACCCATTTGTGTGAAACCGGGGTACGGAAAACTGGGCCGTCGTAGCTCAGCTGGTAGAGCACCACGCTGTTAACGTGGTTGTCCCAGGTTCGAGACCTGGCGACGGCGTCTATTCTGTTCGACCGTTAGCTGACGAACGAGCGGACAGTTCGTCTGACGTGCCGGACACCGTTTCAGAATCGAGCGGGGATGATATCTGATCATTTATCCGATGAGGAGTGGAACGTAAACTACAGTAGCCATGACGTTCCACGGAAACCAGCATACTGCGCCGAAATACACGTATCAGGACATCGTAGACGCAGCCGAGACACTCGGCGATGAACTGGGACGACCTCCAACGACGAGCGAGTTCGACGACGACGACCGATTTCCATCCCTCGGCACAATTTATCAACATTCTGACGACGGGTGGCTCGGCGTGCTCAGAGACGCCGGACTGGAAGAAACACAGGTGCGGGGGTATGGACCGAAGAAGAAACCTCGGATGTGTAACGACCTCGTGGGCGCCTCTATTATCGTCGAAACGCCGTATTTGACCCATCGTCAATACGATAACCTGGGTGTGTATCCGACCAGTGTGGTGAAGGAGTACTTCGGGTCGTGGAGCGAGGCTTGTGATGCTGCCGGAGTACAGGCGGGAAAGAAACACGGCACCGTCTGTGAAGGGCCGAACGGCGAACGCTTAGAGAGCCACCACGAAAAGCGCGTTGCCGTCGCGCTGTCCGAACACGATATCGAATACATTCCACATCCGTCGATTTCAAATACAGACTGGGTAGCTGATTTCTATCTCCCAAAAATCGATCTCTGGGTCGAGGTCGACGGGTATGTCGCCGGCACACGCCCGAACGCGTCTGGTTTCGCTGCGAAGGTCGAACATCTCGAAACAACTGGTGAGGATTTCCTCATCGTGGATAGCGACGAGGAATTGTTGGCCGCGTTGAAATCCGAGGCAGAATCGTTTTCCTGGTGATTGAACCGATACCCTAAAGCCGTTTGCCAGTCTACCTCTGCATGAAAGGGCCCTTAGCTTAGTCTGGTCTCAGAGCACCCGGCTCATATCAGCTAACTGTCCTGTCTCTGCGGTGCCCCAGGGCACGGTCAGCGTTGTGGGATACCGGGCGATCGGTGGTTCAAATCCGCCAGGGCCCACTCGAACCGACGACCCCCAGAAGTCGTGTTCGATGCTCTACCTGCCGATTTGAACCCTGCCAGTCGCGCACAGCGAAGCGAGCACGTCTGGCTCCGGTTCACAATCCGCCAGGGCCCATCAGTATCTCCCCGCGTCCGGCCGCTCTCGACAGCGCAATCGCTGCGGATTGGGACCGATGACCTGGGTTCGGAGTTTCGGCTACCGTTCCGCGTTCGGAACACTCGGTGTGCTGGGTGAACGAACTGGTCGCAAGCCCGACATTTTTCCACCTTGAACACCTTGGAACAGAACCCGAACGATGAAATGGATTGTTTCCGATGAATGAGAGGAATGGTTTCTGGAAGCGACGACTCGAAGCCAACGGGTCCCAATCGAGGCTCGGGGATACTCATCGGGCTACTGGGAGTCCTTTCGATCGTCGCTCACGTTCCACCGCTCTCACAGTTGCAGGAGGGAGTTACCATCCTTCTTTCGGTCGTGTTGCCGCTGCTACTCGGATGCGTACTGGTCGGAATCGGGTACTGGACCGCCCGTAACGAGTTGGTCGAGCCTGCGGACGCGTGGCGGCTCGCTTCATGGGTCGTCGCCGGAATGATGGTGTTCCTGCTCGTTGGCGCGTGGATCGTGGTTCTCGATACCCTTCTGGGTCATTCCGTGCCGTTCGCGTTCCTGCTCACGGTGAACGCGGCGACGCTGGGCGGTGTCGTGGGCGCGGTCCTCGGGCTATACGACGCGCAGGGTCGTGAGTACACTCGCAAGCTCGAACGCCGTGAGCAGGACCTCCAGGAGCAGAACGAGCGACTCGACGAGTTCGCCTCCATCGTCTCACACGACCTCCGGAATCCGTTGAACGTCGCCAACGGACGGCTTACCCTCGCTCGGGACGAGTATTCGGGCGAGCATCTGGAGTACGTTGCGCGAGCCCTCGAGCGGATGGAGGTGCTGATCGACGACCTGCTGGAACTCGCGCGACAGAACCGAACCACCTCGGAGATGGAGCCTGTCGATCTCCAGGACGTCGTCGAGAGCTGCTGGCAGAACGTCGACACCGCGGACGCCGAACTCGTCGCCGAGACCGAGGCGGTCATCAGCGCCGACCCGAGCCGGCTCCAGCAGTTACTGGAGAACCTGTTCAGAAACGCGGTCGAACACGGGGGCGAGAGCGTGACGATTACGGTCGGCGAAACCAGCGACGGGTCGGGCTTCTACGTCGAGGATGATGGCCCGGGGATTCCCGGGGACGAACGGGACCAGGTGTTCGAAGCGGCGTACTCGACCCGAACGGACGGAACAGGATTCGGTCTTGCAATCGTCGAGGCGGTCGCGGACGCCCATGACTGGGAGATCACTGTGACGAACGGCGAATCCGCTGGCGCGCGGTTCGAGATCTCCGGCGTCGAACTCGAGCGGTGAAGAACGCCCGAACGAGGAACTGTTCACCTGAGGGCCGCAATTTATGGCGGAGAGCCCGGAACGCCGCGACAAGACCGAGGAGACTGTGCTACTGGGTGGATTTGCCCACGAGACGAACACGTTCGCGGGCGGAACCACCGGCCGGGAGCTGTTTCAGGAGCGCCGACAAGCGTTCTTCGGCGACTACCCCGACCCGGCAGACGCAGTCGCCAGAACGAAGCAACTCGTCGCCGACAGCGAAACCGCTGTTCAAAGTGCCGGCTTCAACCCCACGAGGGTTCGTCTGAAACGCTTCATAAGAGGGTCTTAGAGCATGGCTTAGAGGAGCTTCAACCCCACGAGGGTTCGTCTGAAACTCCTTTTCGCCCGGATTTCCGCGCTCGTGAGCGCTTCAACCCCACGAGGGTTCGTCTGAAACTCGGCCTCCATCCCGACGCGTTGCTTGAGCCACCGCTTCAACCCCACGAGGGTTCGTCTGAAACCGGATAACGAGGCCCCAGCCGCATCCGATGACTGGGACGCTTCAACCCCACGAGGGTTCGTCTGAAACTACGTTACAGAGCACAGCTACAACACAGACCCCCCGCTTCAACCCCACGAGGGTTCGTCTGAAACAACGCAATTTCGATGGCCGAGGACGTTTCGCTCGTCGCTTCAACCCCACGAGGGTTCGTCTGAAACAATAGCTTGCCGATTGTCGAGATGACCACCAGCGGCTTCAACCCCACGAGGGTTCGTCTGAAACTCGTCTTCGAGACCGTCCTCGGTTTCCTTGACCTCGCTTCAACCCCACGAGGGTTCGTCTGAAACGAGGTATCGGACGGTTGTTTACACCGCGAGAAAAGAGCTTCAACCCCACGAGGGTTCGTCTGAAACTCGGATTTACAGCGACCCCACCTCGGACTCCTCGGGGCTTCAACCCCACGAGGGTTCGTCTGAAACAAGGTGGTCGTGACCCGGCCGAACGACGACGACTGGCTTCAACCCCACGAGGGTTCGTCTGAAACTTGGACCTGGGTTTCGTAGTAGCTCCGCGGCTCGTCGCTTCAACCCCACGAGGGTTCGTCTGAAACCAGCTCCACGTCCCTGAGC
>CAYXXM010000112.1:0-7045 GCA_964469085.1 uncultured Haloferacaceae archaeon | reverse complement strand
CGCGTCGCCCAGTGACGCAAGCACCCCGGCCACCAGTGACGCCGTGGCCGCCACCGACGCGAGCGCCGCGGCCGCCAGCGCCGGTGACGCTGCCCAGGCCACCGCCGGCGGCGAGGCCGACCTCCCACCCGAGGAAGCGGAGTCCGACGACGCCGACCCCGATGGCCCGGTCAGACCCGACCCGGTCGGGAAGTATCTCCAGGACCTCATCGCCGGCCGGCCGGTGTTTGGCCACCCAGCCGAGTCGGGCGGGTTCCGCCTGCGCTACGGTCGCGCGCGCAACCACGGATTCGCGACGGCGGGCGTCCACCCCGCGACGATGCATCTCGTCGACGACTTCCTCGCCGCGGGCACCCAGATCAAGACCGAGCGCCCCGGGAAGGCCGCCGGTGTCGTCCCGGTGGACTCCATCGAGGGGCCGACGGTTCGCCTCGCCAACGGCGACGTGCGGCGCATCGACGACCCCGTGGAGGCGCTCGAGATCCGCAACGGGGTGGACGAGATTCTCGACCTCGGCGAGTATCTGGTGAACTACGGCGAGTTCGTGGAGAACAACCACCCGCTCTCGCCGGCCGCCTACGCGCCCGAGTGGTGGGAACAGGAGTTCGCGGCCGCCGGCGCCGACGTGCAGGCGCTCCGGGACGACCCGCACGTCGACCTTGCGTCGCCGGCCGAGGACCGCGCGCTGGAGTGGGCCGAGTCCTACGACTGCCCGCTCCACCCCGAGTACACGTATCTCTGGCACGACGTGACCGTCGCGGAGTTCGACGCGCTGGCGGCGGCGGCGGCCGCTGGCGAGTTCGAAACCGATAGCGTCGCATCCGACGACGATGGCGGTCCGTCCACCGACGATGGCGGTGCGTCCGACGACGATGGCGCGCTGGTGCTTCCCCATGACGACGACGTCCAGCGCGCCCTGGAGCGGCTCCTGATCGAGCATACTCGAACCGACGGGTCGCTCCGAATCCCCGACCACCGGGCGTTGCTGCGCTCGCTCGGGGTCACCGAGGCGCTGGAGCGGACCTGGACGCCCGCGGACCTGAGCGACCGCGCGCGGACGTGGGGTGCCGACGAGGCCGAGGCCGCGACCGAAACTGAGGACCGACCTGCCTCGGCAACGGCTGAATCGGATGGTGGCGTTTCAGCCCCGGACGACGGGTCGGCGCCATCGACGGCCGACAATGCGGATGGCGTCGCTCTCACCGGCACCAACGCCATCGAAGCAGTCAACGAGGTCGCGCCGTTCCGTATCAGGGAGCGCGCCCCGACCCGCATCGGCAACCGGATGGGCCGTCCGGAGAAATCCGAGAGCCGTGAGCTCTCGCCGGCGGTCCACACGATGTTCCCCATCGGCGAGGCCGGCGGCAGCCAGCGCGACGTGACCAAGGCCGCCACGGAGCGGACCGACCGCGGCCGCGGGGTCATCGAGGTCAGCCTCGGCGACCGAAGGTGCCCGGACTGCGGCGAGCACACGCACCGGAACCGCTGTCCGGACTGTGGCGGCCACACCGAGCCATATTACGAGTGCGACGACTGCGGCATCGTCGTCGACCCCGACGAGGGCGGGCGCGTGGTCTGTCCGCGGTGTGACTGGGAGGTCGAAAGTCCCGTTGAGCGAACCATCGACCTCAACGCGGAGTACCACGAGGCACTGGATGCGGTCGGCGAGCGGGAGGGAAGCTTCTCCATTCTGAAGGGGGTCCAGGGGCTGATGTCGGCCAACGAGACGCCCGAACCGATGGCGAAGGGGGTGCTCCGGGCGAAACACGACGTCTCCTCGTTCAAGGACGGCACCGTGCGCTACGACATGACCGATCTGCCCGTCACCGCTGTGCGGCCGGCGGAGCTGGACACCACCGCCGAGCAGTTCCGCAGTCTGGGCTACGAGACGGATATCGACGGGGAGCCGCTCCACCACGACGACCAGCTGGTCGAACTGAAAGTCCAGGACGTCGTCTTGCCGGACGGCGCCGCCGACCACATGATGCGGACGGCGGATTTCGTCGACGACCTGCTCGACCGGTTCTACGGGCTGGAGCCGTTCTACGAGGTGGACGAGCGCCAGGAACTGATCGGCGAACTCGTCTTCGGGATGGCGCCCCACACCTCCGCGGCCGTCGTGGGCCGGGTGGTTGGATTCACCAGCGCGGCGGTCGGCTACGCGCATCCGTACTTCCACGCGGCGAAGCGGCGGAACTGCTTCCACCCGGACACCAAACTCTGGTTCCGTGACGAGGCTGGCGCGTGGCATCACGACGACATCAGGACGCTCGTCGAGCAGCGCCTGAATCCGGAGACTGCGGAGCAGGACGACTTCGGCACGCTCGTGCAGGAACTCGACGGCGACGTGTTCGTCCCCTCCATCGACGACGAGGGGAACGAAGTGGTAAAACCAGTCGAGGCGGTGAGCAAGCATCCGTCGCCCGAGCATCTGGTCCGCGTCGAGACGCGCAGTGGACGGGAGATCACGGTGACGCCGGACCATGAGATGCACGTCTTCGACGGCGAACTACGTTCGATGCGAGCCTCCGAACTGACGGAGGCGGATAACTTGGTCAAACCGGAGCATCTCGACGTGATCTCGGCCGACGAACCGAAACGGTTCGACCTGCTCGAGGAGTTCCTCGCATGCGAAAACGTGGACGATGGTCGGCTAATGGTGAAAGGTCTCGAGAAGGACGAACTGTACGAAGAGTTCACCGAGGCACTCGCCGACGACTGTGACGGCACGTTCTATCCGTTGCAGACTACTGCTGACCACCTCGGAACCTCGAAGAAGGCACTCAGCAACTACCTCTACCGGGGGAGTATCCCCGCGGAGTTGCTGCTGCAGGTGTTCGGTTCGACCGACGAACTTCTCGCACGTGTTCCAGACGACGTACTGCTCGGCATGAAGCGAGACGCGCCGGACATGGACCGGCACGTCGAACTAAACGAACGTGTCGCGACGCTGCTGGGCTACTACGCTGCGGAGGGCTTCGCCCGTGAACAGGAGACGCCGAAGGGAACGATTCACCAGACGACCATCTGTGGGACGGAGGCGGAGGCACGCGAGTTCTTCGCCGAGACGCTTCGCGACGAGTTCGGTGTTGAGCCGTACTACGAGAACGAGGCCAAGGTTACAGTCTCGGGGCGTCTCCTCCGGACGTTCTACGATACGATTCTCGATGCGGGCGTGACGGCAGAGTCGAAGCGGGTACCTCAGGCGGTTTTCAACGCTCCCGACGATACAGTAGCTGCCTTCCTCAGTGGGTACTTCAGCGGCGACGGGGCGGTTTCGACCAATGCCACGGTTGTCTCGGCGACGACCGTGAGCGAGGAACTCAAAGAGGATTTGTTCGCCCTGCTCACGAGATTAGGAATCGTTGCGAGCCTCGACATCACCGAACCGAGCCCGCTCGTGGAGTATTTCCCGGACTACTACGACGTCGACTGCCCCAAGCAGTCGGCCCGTCGATTCAAGTTCTCCATCAGTTCCGAGGACGCGGCCGTGTTCGCTGATCAGGTCGGGTTCCACCTTACCCGAAAGAGGGACACACTCGCGGACCAGCTTGCCAACCGTGAGACACGGGGGCGCCGTGCGTTCGACGGCGGCGACGGTGACTACCTCGTCGAGAGTGTCGATTCTGTCGAGTACGTTGAGAGCGAAACGGAACACACCTACTGCCTGACCGTCGAAGACACGCATTCACTCGTCGCGAACGACACGTCCCAAAAGCAGTGCGACGGCGACGAGGACTGCGTCATGCTCCTCCTCGACGGCCTGCTCAACTTCTCGAAGGAGTTCCTCCCCGATGCCCGCGGCGGGCGCATGGACGCCCCACTCGTGATGTCCTCGCGCATCGACCCCGCCGAAATCGACGACGAGGCCCACAACATGGACACCGTCCGGCAGTACCCCGCCGAGTTCTACGAGGCGACGCTCTCGATGGAGGATCCGGAAGTCGTCGAGGACCTCGTACAGATCGCCGAGGACACCGTCGGCACCGAGGCGGAGTATCACGGCTTCGACCACACCCACGACACCGGCGACATCGCGCTCGGCCCGGACCTCTCGGCGTACAAAACCCTCGGCGACATGGAGACGAAGATGGACGCCCAGCTCGACCTCTCCCGGAAACTCCGCGCCGTCGACGAGACCGACGTCGCCGAACGGGTCATCGAGAACCACTTCCTGCCGGACCTCATCGGCAACCTCCGGGCGTTCGCCCGCCAGGAGACGCGCTGTCTCGACTGCGGGGAGAAGTACCGCCGGATGCCCCTGACGGGCGACTGCCGGGAATGTGGCGGCCGGATGACGCTCACCGTTCACGAGGGCTCGGTGAACAAGTACATGGATATCGCCATCGAGGTGGCCGAGGAGTTCGGCTGCCGGGACTACACCAAACAGCGCCTGGAGGTCCTGGAGCGCTCCCTTGACTCGGTGTTCGTCAACGACAAGAACAAACAGAGCGGGATTGCGGACTTCATGTAGGCGCTGCGGCGGTTTCCGCGCTGGTCTGGCTCAGCACCGGCCCACTCCCGTCATTTCAGGTCGAGGTCCTCGATCCGGTAGCTCCCGTCGTCGTCGAGGAACGTGACCTCGCCGCCGTCCCGGAGCCGCTGGAGCTGCTGGCGCATCTTGTCCCTGACGTGGTCGTTGTCGGGGAACTCGGCGGCGAGGGAGTCCTCCGAGAAAGCGTAGAACTGCTGGATCGTCAGCACCTCGTCGCCGGTTTCGAGACGATACCGGTGGAGCTCCTGTCGAACGGCGTCGAGCCAGACGGACATACTCTTTCGAGTGATCGATTGATCAAAAACGCTCGGGTTGGTGCGGTTCGTCGACGCCGCAGACCGCCAGCGGCTCGGGCGGTCACCCTCGACGGCTTCGCCGTCACAACCCGCGAGGTGATTGTCGCCTTACTCCATGTAGCCGAGGTCCCGGAGCCGCTCCTGGGTTTCCTCGTCCATGTCTTCGAGCGCCTCGTCGGTGACTTCACCCTCCGCAGCGCCGGTCCAGGCGCCGCCGACGCCCTCTTCGAACCTCGCGAGCACCTCCTCGACCTCGTCGATTCGTTCGTCGCCCTCGCCGGCGAGGTTCTCGGCCTCGCCGGGGTCCGAATCGAGCCGGAACGCCTCGTCCTCGATGCGGTCGATGCGGACGTACTTCGCGTCCGGGTCTCTCGCGGCGCGCATGCGTGCGTAGAACCGCGAGTCCTCGTCGAGGTCGATGCCCGCGGCCGCGGCCTTCTCCTCCAACTGCTTGAGTTCCACCACGGGGCGGGAGTACTCCACGAAGCCGGTGTCGCCGTCGGGTGCCGCCGCCTGCGCGGCGTCCGGGTCATCGACAGCCTCGAACTCCCGGTAGTCGGGCGAAAGCAGCGACCGGGTCGGGTCGAGTTCCACGACTGCCTCCCCGGACGATGCGGCGGTGGCGTCGGCGTCGAGGCTGTCGAGAACGGTGTGGTAGAGATCCACCAGTTCGACCGTTTCCTCGCGGCGCCCCGTTCCGAGGTCGGGGTGTTTGACCATGAGCGGGACGTTGACCAGCGGGTCGTAGAGCCCGAACTCGTGGCCGTAGAGGTCGTGTTCCCCGTGGAGTTCGCCGTGGTCCGCACAGACCACGATGGCGGTGTCCTCCCAGCGGTCGGTCCGCTTCAACCAGTCGAACAGGCGGGTGAGTTGGGCGTCGATGTGGGCGATTTCCGCGTCGTAGAGCGCGCGGATGTCAGCCCACTCCGCGTCGTCGATGGCGCGAGCGCCGGAGTTGTACTCCTTCGAGTTCTGGCAGATTGCCGCGGGGTCGACGTCCGGGGCGAACTCCTCGCGGAACGCGTCCGGCGGGTGGTAGGGGAGGTGGGCATCCATCAGGTTGATGAACGAGAACCAGCCCTCGGTGTCGCCCTGCTCGGCCTCAGCGCTCTCGATGAACGCCTTCGTGCGGTCGATGACCCGAGGCGTCTTGGAGTCGGCGCCCTCGCTGGAGCTGAAGTACTCGTGGGCCGTGTTGCCCAGGCTGACCAGTTTGTCGGCGACTGTTCGAAGCCTGGGGTTGTCGTTGAGCACCTGCCACAGCTTTGCCAGCGGGCCCGAGAACAGGTCGCCGGGCATCACCTCGAAGAAGTTATCCTGGTCGTCGAAGCCGTCGGTCAGGTGTGTGTAGGGCGTGATCCAGGCGTTCGAGGAGTAGCAGGCGGTGTCGTAGCCCGCCGCGGAGAGCGACTGGGCCAGCGTCGTCGCCCCCTCGAGATACGGGTTCTCCTGGCTCGCGCCGTGCTGGGAGGGGTACATCCCGGTGAACATCGAGGCGTGGACCGGGAGCGTCCACGGCGCCGGCGCGACGGCGTTCTCGAAAACGGCCGCCTCCTCGGCGAACGCGTCGAGGCCGGGCGTGGTGTCTCGCTGGTAGCCGTACGGGCCCAGTCGGTCCTTCCGGACGGTGTCCATCACCACGAAGAGGACGTTGGGCGACGAGCCGCTGGTCATGCCCGCAGATAGCGGCACTCGGGCGGAAAAGCTTCGTGTTCTGTGTACGTCGCCCCGCGCCACGCTGGGGCCGAAACCGGTATGTTGCTCCTTTCACAGGTCCACCGTAGAGCCACCTGGCTGCAATGCGGCGCAGGACACGGGGTCGCTTCAGTCGTGCGGTCTGCCGGTCGCTCCGGCGTCGAACGACTGCCATCATGTCATCTTGTTTAGAGTCGTTTTTATGAAATCCCCTTGAGTACCTTTAGCTGCATGGCCACCCAACCCTCAGATCCCGACAGCGTTCGGGAAACCTGTGCGGACTGTGGCGGGGAGACGCTCCACGACGTCCGGGTGGAGATTCGGACCGAGAGCAAACAGGAGGAGAACGCCGAGTTCTCCCGGGAGCCCTACCGTGTTGTCGTCTGTAGTTCTTGTACTGCGGAGACGGCGACGCGGATGAACAACGCGTAATCTTCGGTTGCGTTGCCGTCGCCTGGCGGTGTGGGGGGCGTCTGGGACACGACCGGTTTTCTACCCATCGAGTGGCGACGCTGCGCATCGAGGTAGTTTGCCGCTCCCTGCGGTCGCGTTTGCACAT
>CAYXXM010000111.1:0-7061 GCA_964469085.1 uncultured Haloferacaceae archaeon | reverse complement strand
TTGCGGAGTGGCGGGTCTGCCCGCCGGGTTCCGGGCGAACATGCCGGACCGAGAACGCCGAGTACGGCCGTGCCACCGTCTCGCACACCGAAGATAGCCTTTTTCTGCCGCCTCTCGACGATCCAGCCATGCTGCCGGAGATCGTCGAAACGGAACGGCTCAGACTGGAGCCACGGACGCCGGAGTACGTCGACCCGCTGGTCGCCTACGAGCACTGCAAACAGGGCGCGCCGGCCATCGACGAGGTGACCGCGCACCTCCCGTGGGAGCCCCATCCCCATCCGAAGGAGACCCTGGAGTTCCTCGAACGCGGTGCGGAGATGCGCGAGGACCACGAGGCCGCGGATTTCGTCGTTCGGCCGACGGAGGGTGAGGACGGCGCGGGCGTGATAGCCGGGTTCGGCGGCGTGGATTTCGACTGGGAGAAAGACACCGCAACACTGGGCTGCTGGTTCCGGAAGCCGTTCTGGGGTCGTGGCTACTCTGGGGAGCGCGCACTCGCGCTGGCGGAACTCGCGTTCGAGAAGTTGGATTTCGGCCTGCTCGCGGTGACGCACGAGGTGAACAACGAGAATTCCGAGCGCGCCATCGAGCGGTATATCGACCGGATGGGCGGCCGTCGGGAGGGCACCCTCCGCAACATCGGCGTCGAGGCCGACGGAACGCCGGTGGACGAGGTCCGCTACACCGTCAGTCAGGCGGAATACCACGAGGCAGACCCCGACCAGGAGGTGGCGTTCTACGACGAGGACGGGGGTGCGTGGCCGTGAGCACGGCCGAAGGCCGGTGGACCCCGGCCGGGGGGAGTGCCGATGCCCGATAGTCGAGGCGACCTGCTGATGCCTGCGACTGTCGAGACCGACCGCCTGCGGCTGGAACGGGTCGAACCGGACTCCCCGACCGCGCTGGAGATGTACGACCATTGGCGCGAGGGCGCGCCGAACATCCACGAAACCACGGAGTACGTGACGTGGGACCCGTACAGCCACCCGAACGGCGTCGCGGAGACCCTCGACCGGGCGGCGGGACGCGTCGACGATGCGACGGGCGCGATGTACGTAATCCGTCCCCGAGACGGGGAGGACGGCGGGGGCGAGTTCGTGGGTACCACGGGACTGAGCGTCGACTGGGACTGCCGGCGCGGCGGGCTGGGCATCTGGCTCCGGAAACCATTCTGGGGGCGTGGCTACTCCGGCGAGCGGGCGGACGCGCTGCTCCACCTCGCGTTCGACCGACTGGACATCAACGCTGTCGGAGTCGCCCACATCGTCGACAACGAGAACTCCAAGCGCGCGATCACGAAGTACATCGAGCGCCACGGGGGCCGGCGTGCGGGGCGGTTCCGCAACTTCGTCACCGACAATGACGGCGGCGTGCACGACGTGCACCACTACTCCGTGAGTCAGGAGGAGTGGGCCGAGGCCGACGGCGCAGTAACGGACGTGCGGATTCAGGCGTAGCCAGGCGGTCGACTGCGTTCCCGACGTTCGACTCCGTTCCGCAGGTTCGATTCCGGCCCCTGCGTTCGGCTCGGGTCCCCGCCTTCGGCCCCGGTCCCCGCGTTCGCCGGCGCTCAGAGCTCGCGGGCGACCATCTCGCCCCAGTGCTCGAAGCCCTGGCGCTCGTAGAACGCCCTCGCGCGGTCGTTGTCGGTGTCGACGTCGAGCACCAACCGGTCGAGCGGGAGTTCCTGGTCGCGCGCCAGCGCGACGGCGGCGTCCATCAGGTCGTCAGCGACGCCCGTGCCGCGATGGGCGGGGACGACGAAGAGCTCGCTCAGCACCGCGGCGTCCCAGATGAACCGGTGAGGTTCGGGCAGTACGAACACGTACCCCACGACAGATTCGCCTGACTCTCCACCGGGGTCGTCCGCGACGGCGGGGTCGACCGCAACGGTCACGCAGCGCTCGTCTTCGGCCACACAGCGCTCGACCCACGCCAGCCACTCTTCGCGGTACTCGGCGTCCAGTTTCTCGAGGTATTTCGCCGCCTTCGCGTCGCCGCCGGTGCCGGAGCCCAGCCCCCGTTCGAACTCCCGCTTGCGTTGCCAGAGGCCCTCAGAATCCGTCGGTTCGTACGGGCGAATCTCCATACGGCCGGTGTTCACCGGCGACTGTTGAGGCTGTCGCTCCGCCTGACCTGCCAGATTCGGATGCTGATGGTGACCGACGAGAGCACCAGCAGCATGAGCTGCCAGCCGGCTGTCGCCACCGGGAACACCCGTTCGACCGGTTCGTCGGTCTCTTTCCAGGGTTCGGGGTCCGCGCCGGTCGAGTAGCGGGTGTTCTCCGTCGTGCTTGCGGGCTCGTCGGGCGAGAGGTCGACGAACGTCTGGACCACCCCGCGCTGGTCAGAGAGCAGCAGTTCGCCATTCAGCCGGTAGAACTGGTCGTGGAGCGGCCAGAGCGCGTTGACGCCGTTGGTGAACAGGTCCGGGAGAATCCCGCCTGCGACGAAACTGGCGAGGGCGACCGCGGCGACGTAGCCGGCGTCCTGGCCGAACCGGTCTGCGAGCCAGGAGCGGTCGGCGACGTAGCCGTCCCAGTAGAGCCCAACCGCGAGCAGGCCCGGGACGAACAGCGAGTGCAGTGCCGAGCGATGCGCACCCGGCACGAACGTCAGGAACGAGTCCAGATCCGGAAGCGCGGCGGCGACGAGCACGATGGCGATGGCTCTCGTGCTGAACCGGTCGCCGAGGAGGGCGGCACCGACCAGCCCGCCGATGGCGACGTGAACCAGCGTCGATGGCACATGGATGGATGAGGACTAGGGCGGCAAATGGTTTGTGTCGGGGTGTAGCGAGCGCTCCCGGGGAGTGTCGGGCCTCCCGAAGTGAAACCCACAGCAGGCCGCGGGCGCGGAGGGGGCAGGGCTTTCACGCTGCCCGCGGCGACCCCGCCCAGTCGAGAGCACCACCCTTCAACAGCCACCCGTCCACAGCAACCCCATGGAACTCGCCACGCCCGTACTCGACAACCACCTCCACCTCGACCCGGAACACGGCCGCGGCATGGACGCCGTCCGGGACTTCAGGCGCCTCGGCGGGACCCACCTCCTCGTCGTCAACAAGCCGTCATGGCATCTCGGCCCCGTGCCGAGCAAGCCCGAAGACTTCCACACCGCCTTCGAGGCCACCCTCGACGCCGTCGCCGACGCGACGGAGATTCTCGACGGCCGCGCGTGGCCCGTGCTCGGCGTCCACCCGGGCCTCGTGAGTCATCTCGTCGACGACGGCCACAGCCCGGAGGAAGCAGGGGAACTCATGCGCGCGGGACTGGACATCGCCGCCGAATACGTCAGAGACGGCAGCCGGACATCGTCGCAGTCCGATGGAGCCGACTGCGGCCGGACATCGCCGCCGTCCGATGGAGCCGACTACGGCCGGACATCGCCGCAGTCCGATGGGGCCGACTGCGGCCGGACATCACCGCAGTCCGACGGAGCCGACAGTGGCCGGTCGCCGCAGTCAGTTGCAGCCAATGAGCGCGCGCTGGCACTCAAAACCGGCCGTCCGCACTACGACGTCAGCGATGCGGTCTGGGAGGCGTCGAACGCGACGCTGAAACACGGCCTCGCGCTCGGCGCGGACCATGACTGCGCGGTCCAACTCCATACCGAGGCCGCAGCGGACCTGACCGAAATCGCGGAGTGGGCCGAGGAGCGCGGCCTCGCCGCCGAGCGGGTCGTCAAGCACTACGCTGGCGGGCGACTCGCAGGACCAATCCCGAGCGTGATGAGCGAGAAAGAGCGGCTGGCGGTGGCCGCCGAGACGGGCGACCCGTTCCTGATGGAGACCGACTTCGTTGACGATCCCGACCGTCCGGGGGCGGTGCTGGGCCCGAAAACCGTCCCGCGGCGCGTGCGCTGGCTGCTCGAGGAGGGATACGACGATGCAGTCGAGCGCGCCCACGTCGCGACGCCCGAACTCGTGTACGGCATCGATACCGAGGCAACGCTCACCCGGTGAGGTCTGACACGCGACGTGGTGACTGCCGCAAATCGGCCCGGGAGTATAGGAAAGGCCTTTGCGTTCTCGGAGTGACCGTACGGGTATGACCGACGACGACGAGGCGGTGGAGACGTTCTACACCCAGGAGCGTTGGCAGAACTGGATCGACCGCCTGCGGGAGGAGGACCTCGACCTCGAGAACGAGGACTCCGCACGCCTGCTGATGAACCTGCAGGAAGACACCGCCATCGCCGTCGCCAAGGTCGTGGAGGCCTACGAGAGTGGCGAAATCGGGGAGGAGCGGGCCCACGCGGAGCTTACGGAGATTCAGGAGACCGTGCTCGCGGAGGCGCCACTCGAGGACGAGGAGAAGGCGATGCTCATCGAGAGCGTCCAGATGAGCCTCGAGGTCGTCTTCTACGCCGCTCAGGAGTACCTCGCCGCCGGCGCCGCCGAGGACGCCTCCCTCGAGGAGTACATCGAGGCCGCCGCCGAGGCCGAGGCCAACGAGGACATCGACACCGCCATCGGCTACCTCGTCCAGGCCGGGACGCTCGTCATCGACGGCGAGGAACTCGACATGGCCCTGATCGACGAGATGGAGTACGGCCTCGTGGCCGAGTGGGTCAACGGGCTGGAGTCGTTACAGAACGCGCTGTCGGCCCCGGAGACCGTCGAAGAGGACTGACGCCGCCCTGTCACTGCGCACCTTTTTTACTCCATGGTCGGAACACCCAGTATGACCCTCCGCGGGGACGAACGCGCGGTGACCGTCCAGATCGGGGCGGTCCTGCTGTTCGGTATCCTCATCATCGCCCTCGCGACCCTGCAGGTCACCGTCGTCCCGAACGAGAACTCGGCGGCGGAGTTCCAACAGAACCTCGAGGCCCAGCAGGGGATGACCGACCTCCGCAACGCCCTCCTCGCTGCGGGCGCCACTGGCGACCCCGGCTCGGCGGCGGTTCCGCTCGGAACGACGTACAAGCAGCGCACGCTGCTCATCAACCCCGGTCCAGCCAGCGGGACGATTCAGACCATCGGCACCGGCGACCAGCGGGTGAACGTCACCATCAACCACGCCGGCGCCGACTCCGAGTACGCCAACGCCGTGGACTACTGGGACGGCACCCCCCGCACCTACGACACCGGTACCATCGTCTACACGCCGAACTACAACGAGTACCGCGAGGCACCCACGACCGTGTACGAGAACAGTCTGGTACTCAACGTGTTCGGCGAGAACGAGACGCTCGAACGCACCGGCCAGACGCTCATTCAGGGCAACAGAATCAACCTCCTCACGATCAACGGCAGCCTGCAGGAAAGCGGCATCGACGCCGAAACTGTCGACGCGCGGCCGCTGAGTTCCTACACCAACACCGTCACCGTGGAATCGACGGCGAGTGACCCACTCTGGGTCAACATCACCACCCGACTGACCGCCGACACCTGGCGCAACCGGGTGCTCGCGAACCAGCTATCGTCAAACGGCGGCAACGTCGCGGACGTGGTCGAAATCGGTAACTCGACCCGCGACGGGGTCACCTATCACCGGGTCGGGATTCGCCTCGAACCGGGGAGCTACGAACTTCGCGGCGCAAGCGTCGCCGTCGGCGCCGTCTCGGAGTCGAACAAGCAGCCAGACCCGACGTACTTCGTCGTCACCGACGGGTACGACACCGTCGGCAACGGCTCCACCGGCACCATCACCGTGCAGGTGCGCGACCA
This sequence comes from uncultured Haloferacaceae archaeon, assembly GCA_964469085.1. Lineage (GTDB taxonomy): Archaea > Halobacteriota > Halobacteria > Halobacteriales > Haloferacaceae > Halolamina. Next base: position 1,384 of record CAYXXM010000111.1, on the reverse strand, counting down.
GTTCAACAACCCCGTCGATGACTTCGAGGTCAACGGCACGCTCGATACCGAGCATCTCCAGTTCGTCAACCAGAGCGGGGCGGAGGTCGATACGCTCAACGTCACGACCGACGGGGACGGCTACGCGACGTTCACCTACACCGCCGTGAATGAGACTGGTGCGGGTGAAAGCGCATGGCTCAACGTGAGCATGCTCGACAGCGGCGAGAACTACACCTACCGGAACTTCACCGAGCGGGAAGTGCCGACGTTCGCCGGCGATGGTGGCGGCGGTGACAGCGTCAATCCCGGGTCGTCGGGTGACGTGATTCTGTCTGCTGCCAGCATCGAAACCGCCAACAACAACAACAGCGACTACATCGTCCTGACGATTAACAACACCAAGGCCGACCCGGTAAATCTCACGTACGCCCGCATCGAGTTCTACTACACTCCGGACAACACCGCCGGCTACACGGAGGCCGCCATCGCGAACGTCAGCGACCCGACCAACTTCTACGCTGATGCCGACGACCCGCGGGCGGTGATGGAAATCGGTGGAGGGTACGAGGACATCCGGCCGAAGATTCGGATGACTCCCGGGGAAACGGATGTCACTCTGGAGTTCCGGCCGCCCGGCGGCAACCAGCTGGAACGGGACGAGTTCTTCGTCATCACGTTCGTCTACGAGGTGGGTGATGAGACCGAACGCTACCGCTACTTCGTGAACCCGCCGGGATAACTCATGAACGGGCGCGCCCAATCCGAATCCATCGGCGTAATCCTGCTGGTTGGCGTCGTCGTCATCAGCGTCGCCACCGTCGGCGCCTTCGCGCTGAGCAACATCGGCCAGGAGACGACGGACGCCGATATCTCGGTCCGGGTGACGCCCAACGGCTTCTACTTCACTCACAACGGCGGGGACCCCATCAGGATGGACGACCTCGCCATCATCTTCCGGGAGGGCGACCGAACGCTCCGGCCCGATTTCACCGCCGACACCATCTACGAGGGCGACGACGACGACATCTTCGAACGGGGGGAGCGCTGGGCGGATGTCAACCGGGATTTCGACCTGAACACTCCCGTCACCGTCTCGCTATTCGACACCAGGACGAACCAACTGCTGGTGAAGGAGACGCTTTACCCCGACCCCTTCTTTGCCGGTGGGCCGACGCCGCCGATTCCCCGGGCCAGCATCGACCCCTCGCCGGCGTACGCGAGCGACCCCGCGACGTTCGACGCGAACAACTCCACGGACTCAGACGGGGACATCGTCTCCTACACGTGGTACTTCGACGACGGCAGCACGGCGACAGGGATAAACGTCACGCACACGTACGCGAGCAGCGGCACGTACAACGTCACGCTGAGCGTCAAGGACGACGTGGGCGTGGTGAACAAC
>CAYXXM010000110.1:0-7075 GCA_964469085.1 uncultured Haloferacaceae archaeon | reverse complement strand
GAGAGCGTTCGACGACCCACCGTCGGGCGCGGCCCGTAGTTCTTCAGCAGCCGATAGGAGAGCGAGCGGTACTTCCACTCCCGGCTCCGTTCCTCGGGGCCCATCGGCCCCGGCCCGGCCGCCTCGCTGTGCTCGCGAGCGGGCCGCATCGGCTCGCGCCAGCCGACGTCGTACCCTGCGCCGGCGAGGCGATGGGCGGCGTCGCGGGCGCCGCCCGTTTCCAGATACTCGTCGAACCCGTCCAGTGCGTCTCGGAGCGTCGCTGTCCGGAAGGCGACGTTGTCGCCCTGGAAGTAGTTTACCTCTCGCCCGGCAATCGTCCGCTGTTCCGGCTCGGGCGGGCGTCGGTCCTCGTCGCCGTACTGCACGGGCCCCGTCACGGCGTGGAAGTCGGTCAACCCGTCGACGATGGCGTCGATCCAGCCCGTCGGCACCTGGAGGTCGAACCCGAGAAACGCGATGGCGTCGCCGGTGGCGGCCTCGATTCCGGCGTTCCGGGCAACGTTGATGCAGCGGTCGGGGATTTCGACCAGCACGTCGACGTCGTCGCGCTTGCGAACCATCCCGGTGGTGCCGTCGGCGGAGGGGCCGTTGATGACGACGACCTCCACGTCGGGCGCCTCGGCTGCCAGGGCGTCGAGGCAGGTCGCGAGTCGGTCCCGTCCGTTGAGCGTCGGGATCGCGACCGAGAGTTCCATATTCGCTCCGTCGCCACGGTGAAACTTAAACCCGTGGCCGCTGGCCTGCCGAAGGCTTACGAGAATCGCCACCCAGAGGTGGAACGTGATACCTGAATCCCACGTCGACATCTTCGAACGCGAGTCGTTCGCCCACCTCTCGACAGTCATGCCCGACGGCACGCCACAGAGCACGCCGGTCTGGGTCGACCACGAGAACCGGGAGTACGTGCTGGTCAACACGGCACGGGGGCGCCGAAAGGAGAAGAACGTCCGTCACAACCCCGAGGTGGGGCTCTCGGTCTGTGACCCCGAGGACCCGTATCGGTACGTCTCCGTTCGCGGCGAGGCGGAACTCACCGAGGACGGGGCGAAAGCCCACATCGACACACTTACACAGCGGTATTTCGACCAGCCGGTGTATCCACATCACGGCGAGGAGTCGGGCCCGCGGGTGCTGATCAAGATACCGACGGAGAACGTCGTCACCAGCGGCTAACTGTCGGAACCGTTTTCCCGGTTTGGTCGCTCGGTCCGGTATGCAAACCCGCAGGCTTGGCGTTATCACCGCGGTTGCTCTCCTCTCGGTACTGGTTCTCTCCGGACTCGACTCGATGGGACCACTGCCGACCTGGGCCGTGGTTGGTGTCCTCGGCGCCGGCGTCGTCGCGTCGATGGCGGTCAACGCCTATCTCGACGGCAGCGAACAGTGACCCGCCCGGCGGGCGATTACCGCCACCTTCGGCAAGCAGTACGGTTTTAGTGTTCGGCCCGCGACTCCCGATAGCGTGAAAGGGAAGGAGTGGTACCAGGCCGATGCTGTCGCCGAGGAGTACGACGCCAAGCGGTTCTCCAGGGGCGGGCGACTCATCGACCGGCGGGAGAAGCAGGCGGTACTCGACGCGGTCGGTCCCGTCGAGGACCGCGACGTGCTCGAGATCGCCTGTGGCACCGGCCGGTTTACGGTGATGCTGGCCGAGCGCGGCGCCGAAATCGTTGGCCTGGACATCTCCGAGGCGATGCTGGCGCAGGGCCGGACGAAGGCCCAGCAGGCCGGCGTCGCCGACCACGTGGAGTTCATGCGGGGCGACGCCGCACGGCTCCCGTTCCCGGACAACCATTTCGACGCCGTGGTGTCGATGCGGTTCTACCACCTCGCGCCGACGCCGGCGAGGTTCATGGCCGAGATGGCGCGGGTCTCGAAGGAGCAGGTCTTTTTCGACACGTTCAACGGGTTCAGTACGCGGGTGCTCTACAACCGGCTGCTCCCGATGGGGTCGCATCTCTACACGCGTGACGAGGTGACGGCGCTGCTCGACGGTGCGGGGCTCAGCCTCGCCACCGCCGAACACGACTTCATCCTGCCGTACGGCTTCTACCGGAAGATTCCCGACTCCATCGCCGTCCGCATCCGGACGCTGGATACGGCATTCGGCGGGACGTGGCCGGGCGAGAAGCTCTGTTCGGTCTCGTACTGGAACACTCGGGTGGAGTAGGCGTCGCCGACGGCACGACGGTTCCTGGTTTTCCTAGACTGCACGCTCCCGGTTCGCTCACGCTCACCGGAAGCGTATCGAGGTTGTTTGCCGCCGCTCCCTGCGGTCGCGGCGTTTGCCAACCTCGTTACTCCTCAATAATCTCCCCGACAGCGAAGTTCGACTTGACCTCGGAGACCTCGATTTTCACCCGCTCGCCCACCTCGGCGCCGGGAACGATGATGACGTACCCCCGCTCGACCCGGGCGATACCGTCGCCCTGCTTGCCGATATCCTCCACCTCGACGTAGCGAACCTCGCCTTCCTCGACCGGCGGCTGTGGCTCCTCCCCGGTGGTGGTCGTCGTTGCCCCTTGCTCGCTCCGACTCGTTGACTGCCGGCCGCCGTCGATGAGCGCGACGCGGTAGGTGTCTCCCGTCGAGAGCGACCCGGTCTCGACTTCGCGGGTCGGGACCTCGATGACGTGGCGGTCGCCCTCTTCACGGACAGTTGCGCTGAACAGACAGAGGAGTTCGTCCGAGACTTCCATAGTGAGACTCGTCGGACACAGGACGGCCCTCGTAATATGTGTATCGCTCACAGGAAGGTCGCCCGGCCGGAAAGCGACTCACCCGCCGCTGGAACGGCTGTCGGACTACTCCAGCGGCGTGCCGTCGCCGGCTTTCGCCCCTTCCGAGTCGTGGACGACGACTTCGTGCGGGTCCGCATCGACGGGCTCGTAGTTCTCTCGCACGGCTATCGCCTCCTCGAGTTCCCGGACTGTCCGCTCCTTGAGCGCTCCTGCGAGCGATTCGGCCGCGTCTCGGCTGATCTCACGACCCAGCCCCTCGCACTCGTGGGCACGGACGATGCCGTCCTCGTCGACGGCCTCCCCCATCGGCTGAGTCGTGCCGTCGAGGTCGACGCTAAACGGGTAGGTCTCACAGATGAGCGGCCGGTCCGGGTGGACGCCGCAGGCGCCGACGCCGGCTTCCTCCTCGTAGAACACGCAGTCGCCGCAGGCGTCAGTCGCGAGCGCCCACTCGAACGTCTCGCCCTCGGTCCCGTGGTCGCCGTCCTCCAGCCCGTACGGCATCGGCCGCGCGACGTCCCGCCATTCGGGCTCCTCGTCGGACTCGGCGAGCGACGCCTGTAGCTCCCGCACCTCGTCGGGGAACACCGTCGCGGTATGGGGCTCGGGCTCGCCGTCGTCGGCGGCTTCGCGGGTACAGCAGGCGCCACAGCGGGTGCACTCGAAGCCGATACGCTCGATGGCGTCGGCGAGCGACGCAACGTCGAGGCTCCGGGCGCGTTCGAGCTCACCCGACAGTGAGGTCACGACCTGGTTCGGGTCGCCCGAGGCAAAACCCCATCGGCTCCATAAGTCATTTCACGGTGTAGGTTGGAAAACCCAAGCGTGTTCGCGGGTGTATCTGCGCTGCTGTGGGCGATAACGCCCTACACCCTCCCTCCGCTCGTCGCCGCTCTGGGCCGTGTTCACGTTCAGCTACGCGGGGATCGACGGGTGGCTCTCGACACCGGTCGAGGGCCTGGTGACGGCGGCGAGGAATCCCCACGCTCCCACGGCAGCGGGCTGGGGCTCTGGCTGACGTCGTGGGTCGTCGAGGCCAGCAGCGGCGAACTCCGGTTCGCCGAGAACGAGCCGCGTGGGAGCGTGGTCAGGTTCGACCTACCGGTCGCCGACGAGCCACCTGCCGCTGCCGTCGACGCCTCGATTCCGGCCCCGGAGTCCTGGTGACCGCAGCCGCTGCCAGGGCGGCGACAGGAATCTCTGTCCGACCGCCAGGGTCAGGACCTGGCAGTCACGGCATCGGCATCGAACTGCAGCGCCCCCTCCACGGCCAGCTTTTCGAGATGGGCGCGTACCGTCGCTCGCGCGAGGTCACGCACGCCCGAGAGCTCCCGCTCGTAGGCCGCCTCGGTGATGGCGTCGATGTCGCGGGCACCAGCCCGGACCGCCGCGAGCACGTCCTCCTCCCGGTCCAGCCGGTGAGCGATGAGTCGCTGGAGGGTCGCCCGCGGGGTCGGCGCGTCACCGGCGACGATGGCGGGTCCGTGGCCGGGGTAGAGCCGCCGCGGGTTCCGCGCCCAGAGCCGGCGGATTGCGGTGAGGTAGGCTCGCATATCGCCATCCGGATTCCCGACGACCACGCTCCCCTCGGCGACGGCGAGGTCACCGCAGAGGACCGTTCCCGCAGGGTGCTGGCCGCCACTCGCACCCCCATCGTCCGAAGCTCCAGGGTCAGGCAGTTCGAAGGCGACGTGGTCCGCGGCGTGGCCCGGGACGTCGACCACGGCGACAGACCCGACACCTGTCTCGATGGACGACCCCTCGCCGATCTGCCGGTCCGGCTCGACGCCTGTCGCCGCCTCGAACCGGGCCGGGCGCCGTGCCAGCACCGTGGCCCCGGTTTCTCTGGCGTACTCGGCGACGGCACCGACGTGGTCCGGGTGGGTGTGGGTGACGGCGATGGCGGCCACGTCCCGGGCGGTGACGACGGTGTCGAGCGTGCTCGTGCGCGCGGCGGGGTCGACCATCAGGCAACGCTCGGAGCCCACGACGTAAGCGTTGGTCCTGCCGGTTGGTGCCCGGGTGTCGACGGGGACCGAGAAGGCGTCGACGTGGGTGTTCGACGCGGCCCTCATCAGTCCGCGCTGTGGCTCCGCTCGGGCATTCGGGACACATCGATGTCGGCGTCACCGGCAGTCGCGAACGCCGTGAGGTCCACGCCGGCGTCGGTGGCAACCTCCTCCACGGCGTCGTACGGCCGGGCGACGAGGATGTCGCCCGCACGGCCCTGGCTCACGCCCGGAATGGTGGTGAGTTCGGCCATCGAGGCATCGTTGATGTCCAGCGGGTACGGCACCCCGGTGACGGAGCGGTAGCCGTGGTCCACGACGGCGACGTCGACGGCCCGCCCGAGTTCTCGCTCGCCGGGAATCCCCACCAGTAGCGGGTAGGTGCCGAGCTGTCGCCCGAACGTCTTGCCGTCCTGGTGGTACTCCAGGTGCACGTCTGGCAGGACCGTGCCGGGCGGAACGACGCGCTGGAGCATCGGGTTGTCCACCTGCTCGCGCACGGCCTGCTTGTACTCCTGGAACTGGGCTTTGTGCTCCTTCGCGATGTCCGCGCCGGTGTCGCTCATCTCTGTGCCGGCAAACGCCATCACCTGCCGGATGTTGATGCGCCGGAGCTGCAGCCCCTCGTCGTACACCTGCCGGAGAAACCGGCGGTTGTGGTCGTACGTCTCCGGGCGTTCGCCCTGCAACCCGTGGACGAGATTGATGCCCGGCAATAGCTTGGGCAGGCGGTTCTCGTCGGGGCGCCAGCCGCCGGCCTCGTTGACGACCCGGACGGCCTCGAGACACTCCTCGGCAGTCACGAGGAGGTTGTTCTGCTCCTGCACCACCGGGTCGGCGCTTTCGAGCCCGAACGCGGCGGTGTCGCCGGGGGTGTTGTGCTCGGCGATGATCTCGATGGCGTCCCGGGAGGCCTCGGGGTAGTCCGTGATGGTCACGGGGTTCATGTTGTCCAGATGGAGCGTCTGGAGGGTCGGCGCCACCTCGCGGATGCCGCCGTAGAGACGCTCGATGGCGTCGGGGTTGGGCGCCTCGCCGTCGCCGCCGAAGGCGAGGATGTCGGCCTGGCGGCCCAGGCGGAAATGGTCGAGCCCGTGGTCAGAGAGCCGGTCCACCTCCTCGACGACGGCGTCGGCGGTGCGGAACGCCGGGTCGCCGTAGAGCGGTTCCGTGCAGAACGAGCAGCGGTACGCACAGCCGCGGCTGGTCTCCAGCTCGGCGATGAGGTAGTCGGGGTGGTTCGGGTGCTGCTCGACGACGAACGCCCCTGCCGCCGCCCAGCGGTCGAGTTCGGCGTTGTCCCGCATCCGGTCGTTGAACCCCTCCAGCCCGGAGTCCACGAGGTCGTAGGCCGCTGCCTCCACGTCGCCTTTCGCGACGAACTCGTAGTCGAGGTCTTTCCGCTCCATCTCCTGGGCGCCGGCGTTCTCGTCGCCGACGCCGAAGCGCACGGGGCCGCCCAGGAGCGTGGCGCCGTTGGCGGTCCAGGCGAGTTCCTTCACCTCGTCGGGTTCGGCGGGGGTGCCGCCGACGTAGCTCCCGGGGACGGTCATCCCGCCGACGTAGACGAACAGGTCAGCGTCGGCCACGTCGGCCCACTTCATCCGGTCGTCACGGAGTTCATCGATGGTGTGGTAGGTGACGTTCTCGGCAGGGACGCCGGCGTCGACGAGCGCGCCGGCGGTGAACCGTGGGTAGGTGGAGATGTACGGCGGCACCCCGAAGTGCGCGGGTTCGTCGACGTAGCCGTCGACGATGGTGACGGCAAGCGAGCCGGGGTCGGTCATACGCGGGTTTGTCGGTCGAGGGGTAAAACGCGTGTGGTGCGCGGGAGCGAGCGTGTGACGGCCTGACGCCCGCGGGTGGTAGAGCCGTGGGTGTCCGCGCTGTGAGTATTGGACCCGCTCAGTCCGCCGCCGCAGCCGACGTGTCTCCGGTCGGGTCGCTCGCCAGCACGCCGTTTGCCTCCAGCGCCTCGAACAGCAGTTCGGCGACGTCGACGATCTCGAGGTCGTCCTCGAAGCCGCCGGTCTTGCGGCCGTCCTCGAACATCGTCGTACACATCGGGCAGGCGACGACGAACTTCTCGATGTCGGCGCCTGCGGCGGTGTCCTCCAGCCCCTCGCGGAGGCGCTCCTCGCTGGGTTTGGGCTCGTCGTCGAACTCCATCCAGAGGCCGCCGCCGCCGCCGCCACAGCAGAACGAGTCGTCGTGGCTGCGGGGCATCTCGTGGAGCTCACAGCCGGTCGCCTCGATGAGCTGTCGGGGCGCCTCGTACTCGCCGTTGTACCGCCCGAGGTGACAGGGGTCGTGGTAGGTGAC
>CAYXXM010000109.1:0-7110 GCA_964469085.1 uncultured Haloferacaceae archaeon | reverse complement strand
ACCGGCGATATTGACGAGGCCATCGCGGTGATCGAGGCCACCCACAGGGAGGCCGACAGCCGGGTCGAACTGGTCTACATTGAACCGGAGCTCTGAGCCCCGACCGCGGGTTCTAAGAGCGGTGACTGCCAATCCCGGGGTGTGCCGCGGTTCGACTACCCCTGTCCCGACTGTCTCACCAGTAGCAGTCTCCACGACGCCGGCTGTCGGTTCGAGGGGCGGACGTGGCAGGAACTGGAACGGGCCTACGTCGACCAGCTTTCCGTGCTGACGGCAGGCGCCCGCGAGGAAGACGCCCTCCGCGACGCCGTCGATGAGTGGGACGCCCTTCGCGAGCAGGCGCTGGCCCATCTCCGCCGAACCGGCCGCATCCAGCCGGACACCAACGGCCGGCTCGAACTCCTGACCGCCGAGACGTACCGCGAACAGGTGTCGGAACCGACCACCGAGCCGATGCGGACCATCTACCGGCGCGGCTCCTACCCGGGCTGTCACGACAACGCCGTGTTCGCGATGGTGGCCTGGTACGAGATGGTCGGCCTGTCGTGGGCCGAAACCCGCGAGAACGTCGTCGAATGGCTGCGGGAGTCCGGCACCTGGAGCCGGGGCGGGTTCGAGGAGTCCAGCCCGGCGGAGTTAGTGGACAACAAGCGCCACGTCTACGAGGCCGGCTACGGCTGGAAGGAGAAGGCCCAGGCCGCAAAGCGCGTCGTCGAACACCACACCTGATTTTCGGCGGCTCGCGTGTTGTCGGCAGACCCGAAGATTCTGGGTGGCCAGCGGGAGCGTCGCTCCCGTGACCGGTTTCGCTAGTCGCTCTGAATCCGTGGCGCGAGCATGAACGTCACGGTGCCGAGCCCTTCCGAGAACTCGTAGTGGAGCTTCACCGGGAACTCCTCGCCGAGTTCCACCCGAACCTCGGCGTCGGCGGCGATGGCCTTGTTCATGTCCTTCAGGTAGTCCAGGCTGAACAGCGAGTCGGCGGCGCCCGCGGTCAGGTTGATGAGGTCGTCTGCGGCAAGTTCGAGGTCGACGTCGTCGGTGTCGCCCTCGGCCTCGATGTGGAACGTCTCGGCATCCTCGTCGACGCGCAGGCGGATGTGGTCGCTGACCATGTCCGCAGCCGTGATTCCGCGGTCGAGCTGGGCGCCCTCAAGCGTAATCTCGGCGGGGAGGTCGAGCTCCGGAATGTCCGGCTCCTGGCGGATGGAGTCCGGGTCGATGAGCGCCAGCGTGTAGGAGAGCCCCTCGACCTCGATGTGGAGTTTGCGGGTCTCCTCGTCGAGTTCGAGGTGGATCAGGTCGTCGGATTTCGCCATGCCGGCGATATCCTCCAGCCGGTTGAGGTTGACGCCGATGACGCCGCCGTCGGCCTCGTAGGACTCGAACGCCCCAGCCTCCAGGGTCAGGTCGACCATCCCCACGTTCGCGGGGTCGACGGCCCGGATGGATAGCTCCTCCTCGTTCAGGCGGATCTTGCACTCGTCGACCAGCACGCTCACCGCGTCGAGGGAGTCCCGGAGCGTCGACGCGTTCACGATGGCCTTGAACATATACGGAGTGCTTCCGACCGATACTTAAAAAGACTCCCGGTTCGGAGCGTCCGGGAGGCGGCTGCATTCGCGGGGACCCTCCGTTTGCCCGCCGGCTCGCGGTGGAGTCCGTAACCGGTATGGTTCCGACCCGAAACCGTCGCGTATGGACCCCCGCATCCGCGACCACGCCGAGACCATCGTCGAGCACTCTGCCGGCATCGAGGCCGGCGACGACGTCATCGTCTCCCTGCCGAGCAACGCCGAGGACCTCGGCGTCGCCCTCCACGAACAGGTCGGTCGAATCGGCGCCAACCCGGTTTTCCTCACCTACTCCGAGCGGGCGGACCGCGCCTTCCTCCGCACCAGCGACGAGTTCGAGACGCCCGACCACGAACTCGCGCTCTACGAGAACGCCGACGTGACCATCATCGCCCGGAGCGGCCCCAACCCTAGCGAGAAGGCCGACGTGGACCCGGCGAGCACCGCCGCGTACAACCGCGCTCGCGACCCGGTGAAGAAGGCCCGCCTCGAGACCACCTGGTGTGTTACCCAGCATCCGAGTCCGGGCTACGCGCAACTGGCGGGGATGAGCACCGAGGCCTACGAGGAGTTCGTCTACGACGCCGTCTCGCTCGACTGGGACGCCCAGCGAGAGTTCCAGTCGACCCTCGTCGAGATTCTCGACGACGCCAGTGAGCTCCGCGTCGTCGCCGGCGAGGAGACGGACGTGACCATGTCCATCGAGGGTAACACCGCGGCAAACGACTACGGCGAGGCGAACCTCCCCGGCGGCGAGGTGTTCACTGCGCCGGTTAAAGACAGCGTCGAGGGCACCGTGCATTTCGACCTGCCGCTCTACCGGCAGGGCCGCGAGGTGGAGGACGCTCGCGTCACCTTCGAGGACGGAAAAGTCGTCGAGTTCTCCGCGGCCCGGAACGAGGACGTCCTGGAGGGGGTCTTCAAGACCGACGAGGGCGCGCGCTATCTCGGCGAACTCGGTATCGGGATGAACGACGCCATCGACCGGTTCACCTACAACATGCTGTTCGACGAGAAGATGGGGGAGACGGTCCACATGGCCGTGGGGAGCGCCTATCCGCAGTGTGTGGGCGAGGAGAACGCGGTCAACGACAGCGCCGAGCACGTCGACATGATTCTGGACATGAGCGAGGACTCGCGGATCGAGGTGGACGGCGAGGTGGTCCAGGAGAACGGGGAGTTCCAGTTCTGAAGTCTACTCCTCGTCGAACTCCAGTTCGAACTGCTGGTTCTCGACGACTGCGTTCAGCACGACCGAGGTGTTCGACCCCCGGACCTCCTCGTCGACGAGGATGCGCTTGATCCGCTCGTTCATGTCGTCGGTGTCCCGGAACTTCGCCACCGCCACCACGTCGTGGTCGCCGGTCACCTCGTAGACGGACATCATCCCCCGCAGGTCCGCGAGCCGGTCGGTAATCTCCGGCAGCGCGCTCCCTTCGACCTTCAACTGAATCACCGCGGTCACGTCGTAGCCCAGCGACTGGTAGTTCACCGTCGGGGTGTACCCCTCGATGACGCCGTCCGCCTCCAGGTCTCGCAGATGGTTCGACACCGTGGTGACCGACACATCGAGCGTCTCCCCGAGGCTGCGGAGGCTCGCCCGGCCGTCCCCCAGCAGTTCGTTGATGAGCCGCGCATCGAGGTTTTCGTACGTCATGGTAGCTCTCTCGGCTGGAGCCCCTAAGAATTTTACGAACATCCATTTTTGGACTCACTCCGTTCGGGGTCTCCCCCCGTAAGGCGAATTTATTTGTACCATCGGTCTCTTGTGCCGCGTAGAGCATGACGGATGACCCGGTTCCCGACGGTGGGCTGAGCGAGGAGGAACGCGACGTTCTCGAACGCATCGACGACGAAGACGTCGATTTCCTGCGACTCCAGTTCACCGACATCCTCGGCACGGTGAAGAACGTCTCCGTGCCAGCCGACCAGGCGGAGAAGGCGTTTACGGAGGGCATCTACTTCGACGGCTCCTCCATCGAGGGGTTCGTGCGCATTCAGGAGTCGGACATGCGGCTCAAACCCGTAGCGAGCACCTTCGCGGTGCTGCCGTGGCGCGAGAGCTCGGCCCGACTCATCTGTGACGTCATCAACACCTCCACCGGTGAGCCGTTCGCGGGTGACCCGCGCTACGTGCTTAAGCAGGCGCTCGACCGGGCCGCGGCGATGGGCTACGAGGTCAACGCCGCACCCGAACCGGAGTTCTTCCTGTTCGAGGAGGACGAGGAGGGGGGTGCGACGACCAAAACCAACGATGCCGGGGGATACTTCGACCTCGCGCCGAAGGACCTCGCCAGCGACGTGCGCCGGGACATCATCTTCGGTCTCGAGGACATGGGGTTCGACATCGAGGCCTCGCATCACGAGGTGGCCGAGGGTCAGCACGAGATCAACTTCGAGTACGAGGACGCGCTCACGACGGCCGACAACGTCGCCACGTTCCGCACGGTCGTCCGGGCCGTCGCCGCCCAGCACGACCTGCACGCGACGTTCATGCCCAAACCCATCCCCCGCATCAACGGCTCGGGGATGCATCTCCACTTCTCGTTGTTCACCGCGGACGGCGAGAACGCGTTCCACGACGGCGCCGACGAGTTCGACCTGAGCGACGAGGCCAAGCAGTTCACCGCGGGCATCCTCGACCACGCCGAGGCGCTGGCCGCCGTCACCAACCCCACCGTCAACAGCTACAAGCGACTGGTCCCGGGCTACGAGGCACCCGTCTACGTCGCGTGGTCGGACCGCAACCGCTCGGCACTCATCCGCAAACCCGCCGCCAGGGTTCCGAGCGCCTCCCGCATTGAGGCCCGCTTCCCCGACCCGTCCTGCAACCCGTATCTCGCGTTTGCGGTGCTCATCCACGCGGGTCTCGACGGCATCGAGCAGGAACTGGACTGCGACGACCCGGTTCGGGAGAACATCTACGAGTTCGACGAGGAAAAGCGCGAGGAGTACGGCATCACCACGCTCCCGTCCAACCTCGGCGAGGCCGTCGCCGAGTTGGAGGACGACGACCTGGTGATGGAGGCGCTGGGCGACCACGTCGCCGAGAAGTTCGTCCAGGCGAAAACCGCGGAGTACGACGAGTACCGCATCGACGTGTCGGACTGGGAGCTCGACCGCTACCTCGAGACGTTCTGAGCCCGTCCGGCCACGCGGGGTTTCGCCCCTCGGCGATGCCACTATTGCCGTTCCCGCCGTATCCCCGGCTATGGACGACGTGCGCATCCGGTCGGCCACGCCCGAGGACGCCGAGGCGCTCGCGGCGGCCTACCGCGACGCCTACCGGGAGAACCGCGACCTCGGCTTCCCCGCAAAAGCGGAGTCGGCCACCGCTGCGGATGTCGCGGACTGGATTCGCAACCATCGGATGTTCGTCGCCGAAACAGCGGAGACGATGGTCGGCGGCGTCCGGCTGGAAGCGACCGACGACGCCGTGGTGAACCTGAGTCGGCTCGGCGTCCGCGAGGGCTGGAAAGGAATGGGCCTCGGGAGCCGGCTGCTCAAGCACGCCGAGCGCGCGGCCACGGAGGAGGGCTACGAGACGATACGGCTGACGACGCCGGAGAACCACCCGTTCCTTCTGGAGTTCTACCGGAGTCGCGGCTACGACGTGACGGGCGAGTACCCGCTACAGTACCGCGAGTACGACGAGGTGGTGATGGAGAAACAGCTCGGGTGAGCCGACGGAGGAACTGGGCCGCTTACGCCCGCTCGCGCCACCAGCCCACCAGCCGCGGCACGGCGACGATGCCCGCCACTGCGACACCGGAGCCAAGCGCCGCGACCAGGAGCGGTGGCTCGGCGGCGTACACACCGCCCCAGAGGCCGCCGAGGACGGGGAGCCCGATTAGCGCGACCAGCGGCGGCACCCGAACACGGTCCGCGTGGCCTTCGTCCAACGCGTCTGTTCGGTTCGCGTCGCCTTCGTCCGACGCGCCTGTTCGGTTCGCGTCGCCTTCGTCCGACGCGCCTGTCCGGTCCGCGTCGCCGTAGCGCCCCCACTCGGCGGCACCCCCCGCACCCGCACCGATGCCGATGGCGGCTTTCGTCGCCTCTCCCGTGTGCCCGCCCAGAAGCGCGATGGCGAGCGCGACGACCGAAATTCCGGTGGCGACGAGGAAGGCGACGGCCGGCCGGTCGTCGGCGAGTCGGAGCGTGGCGAGCAGGACGACGGTGCCCACGGCCATTCCTGCGAGCACGTCCGGCAGGAGGTGAACGCCGATGACGAGCCGCGAAACCGAGATGAGGCCCACCGCGACTGCGGCCGCCGCAAGCCGGCTTCGGCGGGTTGCCAGTCGGTCGTACAGCAGCGCCGCGCCGCCGTAGACGATGGCGCTCCCGGTGGCGTGGCCGCTGGGGAACCCGAAGCCGTCGCCGGTCGACATGCTCTCGTAGACGGCGTGGAGTGTCACTGGGAGCCACTCCGGCGGGATGACCGTGCCCGCACCGAGGGGCCGGTGGATGGCGAACAGGCTCTTGAGCGCGACGGTTGTCCCGAGCGCACAGAGCCCGAGCGCGACCATCGTCGCCCCCGTGCGGCGGGGGCTGGTAGCCATCCGCTCGTCGGCGAGCCAGTACAGCAGGGAGACGCCGGTGAAGAGGAACCAGGCGTCGCCGAACTGGGTGATGACCGCAAAGAGCGCGGCGACCCAGTCGGGCAGCCCGGCGAGCGCCTCCGTGACACCGAGTCCGTGCATTATCGGGAGCGAAGGCGGTCGACGATGCCAGCGGCCGTGGTTGCGGTGTCGACGATGCCGCCGAAGAGTACGAAGATGACGTAGATACCCAGCGAGGACGTGAAGGCGACGAGCATCGCTGCGACGGCGGCCCAGCCCGAGAGCCAGTAGAAGGCGCCGAGGCTCATCGTGGTGCCGTAGAGCAGAATCAGGTACGGGCCCCAGCCCCGCGCCTTCCCCTGGCGCATCCGCGAGCGGACGTATGCCTTCAGGTCGGCCTCCAGCTGGGGTTTGTCGACGGTTCGGCGGTCGACGTCGCTCTCGACACGCTCAAGCTCCGACCGGAGCTCCTCGACGTCGTCGGCGAGTTCGCTGACGTCGGGCGCGCCCTGCGGGTCCCGCTCCTCCATACGGGCCGAGGCAGGCGCCGACTCCTCTTGGAACTGCCGGTTGGCGCTCTCCGCTCCCCCGGTATCGAATCCCGGCTCCCGGTCTGCCGCGAGCACGACGTTGACAACGGCGCCGAGGATGATGACCGCCCCGGCGACGTAGAGCCAGGTCAGTAGCAGAATCACCCCGCCGACGACGCCGTAGGCCGAGGTGCTCGCGGTACTGGCATACAGCTGGAACAGCGCCTGCATGGCGGTCCAGCCGACGGCGGCGACGCCGGCGCCGGGCAGCACCTCACGGACCGTGACGCTGGTGTCCGGGAACCGGTAGAAGATCGGGAGGAACGCGCCGGTCAGGAGAACCGGCAGGGCGAGGACACCCACCAGCTCCACGATCAGCCCGAGGTCCAGGGCGGCGAGGACCCCGGCCATGACGAACATCAGCGCCATGGTGAGGCCGATACCGAC
>CAYXXM010000108.1:0-7147 GCA_964469085.1 uncultured Haloferacaceae archaeon | reverse complement strand
CTGTGCGTGGCGCCAGCTCCCGTTCTCCCGGTAGTACAGCGAGACGTTCCCCGGGCCGTACTGTGTCCGGTTGAGCCGGGATTTGGCGACGTCGAACACCACCGTCGCCGTCTCGACGGCCACGTCGTTGTGGTCGACCGGGAGCTGGGCGAGCTCCTGCCCGCGGGCGTCGACTGGCGCGTGGGTCTCCGTGCCTTCGCCGACGACGAGCTGTTCGGTCCCGTTGGCCAGCAGGATGCGCACCCGGACGAGCGAGACGCCGTCGCGGGCGACATCGCTCAGGTCGACGACGACCCCGCCGTCCTCGGGGTACTGGACGACCGTCTGGCTCCCGTTCTCGGTTCGGTAGGTCGCCGTTCGTGGGGCCCGGGTGCCGATGAGGAGCGACAGCGGCGCAGCCGGCCGGCCGTTCAGCCGGACCCTCGCGGGATGGTCGCCGATGGCGGGGTTCTGCACGCCGTCGAACGCGACGACGAGCGTCTCCCCCTGGTCGAGGGCGATGCTCTCAGACAGGTGGACCGTCACCGCCCCATCGGCTGTCGTCACAGAGCCGACGGCCGACTGGAGGCTCCGGTCGACCATGCCGTCGCCATCGGCGTCGACGCCGAACCGGCTGAGCGCGGATGCCTCGACGTCGTCGAGACCCACAGCGTCAGGATAGCCCACTGTCACCCGTTCCACCGTCACCGATGTGGAGAGCGTCACGTGGGCCGTATGGGTGGCGTTGGTCCCCGCAGCCGGTGGGTCGGCGACGAGCATCGCGTCCTCGACGCCGGAGCCGACGGTCGCCTCCCGAGGCTTCACCGTGAAGTTCGTCGTCACCGCGGAGTCCGTCGCCGACGGGTTGATCTCGACGGTCACGTCGTGCTCGCCCGCGTCCGGATTGGAGACGTCCCCGATGGTGACGATGATGCGCTCGCCGGCGCTCAGCGTGTAGCTCCCGTCGAAGGAGAGCTCTACGGTGCTCTCGGTACTGACCCAGACCCCCGTGAGCCGGTCCGAGAGCGACCGATCCGCGACGCCGTCGCCGTCGGTGTCGACACCGACCGTGATCCCGCTGAGACCGACCGTCCCCAGGCCGACCTCACCCTGGCTGACGGCGTACACGATGGAGATGTTCTGCAGCGCGCTCCCGTCGTCGACGTCGCCGACACGCGCAGTGACGTGGTGGGTCGTCGACGAGTTCGCGGTCGGCGGCTGTGGGTCCAGGTTCGCGCTCGGCTCCGTTCCCGCCGGCTCACCGCTATCAGCGGGTGCCTCGATGGTTAGTCCGGTCGTGTAGCTGTCGCCCGTGCTCTGTGGATTGAGGTGGACGTCGACGTCGAAGGTGCCGACAGCGTCTGGGTTCCGCGCGTTCCCGTACTCGACGATGACGCGGTCGCCCTGGCTGAGGGAGTAACTCCCGCCGAAGCCGAATGTGATCGTGTGGCCGTTGTTCGAGACGCTCACCTCGCTCAGGTCGTCGGAGACGTCCGTGTCGATGGTGCCGTCGCCGTCGGTGTCGAGGCCAATGCGGACGATGTCGGACGGGCCGACGCTGGAGACGTCCGAGGGGTTCGCGGAGGCGGTGTAGTCGACGGTGAACCCGTTGAGCGAGTCGCCGTCGGAGTTCGAACCGACCGTTCCCATCGCGGTGTGGGTCGCTGAGGTGTTATTCGTGGCCGGATCGGCGCTGACGGACGCCGTGGTCTCGGTATCGCTCCCGCTGGAGCTACTGCCGTCGGACGTATTCTGAATCGTGAGTCCCGCCGTGTAGCCGTCGCCCGTGCTCTGCGGGTTGATGCGGACGTCAACGTCGAAGGTGCCCTCGGCGTCGGGGTTCCGGGCGTCCCCGTATTCGACGATGACCCGGTCGTCCTTGCTGAGGGAGTAGCTTCCGCCGAAGCCGAATGTGATGGTGTGGCCGTTGTTCGAGACGCTCACCTCGCTCAGGTCGTCTGAGACGTCCGTGTCGATGACGCCATCGCCGTCAGTGTCGATTCCAACCGCGACGACGTCGCTCCGGCTGACGGCCGAGACGTCCGAGGGGTTCGCCGAGGCGGTGTAGTCGACGGTGAACCCGTTGAGGGAGTCGCCGTCGGAGTTGGACCCAACCGTCCCCGTTGCTCGGTGGGTCGCCGTGGTGTTGGGGTCCGTGGGCGATGCCGCGATAGACGTGTTCGCCGTCTCCGAGGCCGAGCTGATCGAGAGCGTCGCCGTCGGCGGCGAGGACCGGCTGGGGTCCAGCCGCACCTCGACGGGGTAATCGCCGGCAGTAGAGGGGTTCGTCACGTTGCCGAACGCGACGGAGATGCGGTCGTTCTCGGACAGGGTCACCGAGCCGTCGAACTCGAGCGTGACCGTCGCGCCGCCGTCACTGGTGGTGACGCCTGTCAGTTTCGGCAGCAGGTCGACGTCGGTCTGCCCGTCGCCGTCGGTATCGAGACCGGCGCTGGAGACGTCGGCCTTCGTTACGCTCGAGACGTCCGCCGGGTTCGAGGCCGAGGAGTAGTTGACCTCCAGGGCCGTCAGGCTGGTCCCGTCGTTCGCGAAGCCGACTTTGCGGTCCACGCTGTGAGTCGCCGTGGACCCGTCGGTGTCCGGGCTGGCGCTGATGGACGCGGTCCCGTCGGAGCCGTCGATGGTGAGCCCGGCCGTGTGGGTGTGGATGGGGTTGCTCTGGTAGTTCAGCGTGTGGTTGACGTCGAACGTCCCCTCCGCGTTCGGGTTGACGGCCCCGCTGAACTCGACGATGAACCGGTCGCCCTCGCTGAGGGAGTAGCTCCCGCCGAAGCCGAACGAGAGCGTGTGGCCGTTGTTCGAGACGCTCACCTCGCCCAGGTCGTCGGAGACGTCGACGTCGATGACGCTGTCGCCGTCGGTATCCAGGCCGACAGCGACGACGTCGCTCTGGCCGACGTTGCTCACGTCCGCCGGGTTCGCGGAGGCCGTGTAATCGATTCGAAACTTGTTCAGCGAGTCGCCGGCCGATTCGGACTGGACGACCGCCGTCACCCGGTGGGTCGCCGTCGCGCCGGGGTCGTTCGGCGACGCGGTGATTGTCGAGTTCGTACCGGAGGCGGTCACCAGGGTGGCCGGCGCGGCGGCGGCGATGACGAGCACAGAAACCACGAGCAGCGCTATCCACCGGGGCGAACGCCGGTCGCTCTCCGGGAGTATCGCAATCACGGGCGGGGTCCTGACGCTCGTACTGTGTTCATTTGACTGACCGGTCGGCCGAGTGGAGGGACCCGGTCACGATACTTCACGCAGGATTCCCTTAAAAAACCGCCACCTAAACTACCTGAGACAATAACGGTCAATCTCCTAATTGATCCTGGAGCGTGACTGGCGAGCCATCGGGTCCGAGCGAATTGCTCCAGTGGCGGCCGCGGCGGTAGGTACTCCAATGGCTGCCGCGGCGGCAACCCGAATGCGCGCAGGGTGCACCCCTTCAGTCACGGGGTTCTGCGGCCTTGATACCCAGGGAATTCACCAGTCACCGACAGCGGTGAGTTTCAGCATGTCTCGACCCTCAATTTTATGATGACCCCTCCCGTTGTAACCGTATAGATGGCCAGCAGCCAGAACTCGCCGCAGCTCCTCGCGTTCGGCGCAGAGCGAGGGATGGCGCGGCTTCGCGACGAGGCGGCTGGCCACAACGTCCTGGCGATTCTGACAGCGACCGACGCCGACGAGTGGCACCGCCGCTTCCAGCGTTCGACCGCCAGCGCCGAGCAGGTGGCGCTCGTCGAGTGTTACGACGTCGCCCGTGGCGCCGCGGCGACGAACCCCGACACCAGGGTTCTCTCCGAGGACCTCGTGATGTCGACGGTGCAACGCCCGGTCGACGCGGACGTGCTCTCCGGCGTGTTCGAGCGGGTCCTCGACGGCTGGGAGCACGGGACCGGCGATACGCTGGTGTATATCGACTCGCTGGACGAACTCGTGGCCGACATGGGTCGCCCCGCGGCCAGCGACCTGTTCGACCGCCTGCTCGAGAGAACCCGGTCGGCGGGCTCCGGCATCGTCGCCGCCGTCGACCCCGAGACCGACACCATGCGGGCGACCGTCGACTTCGAGCGCCGCGTCGCTGACGCCGTTGGCTCCCCCATCCCCGACGCGGCGGCGACTGCGACGGTGCGCCGCCTCCGGGCGGCCGACCCGACGAAGTTCGGCTACTTCCGGCGCTACTGGCGCGACGCGGTTCGCGCGCTCGACGCGGTCGACCGCACGTATCCGCAGGCGAAACAGCTCCACGACGCGATCGAGACGGAGGTGTCGCCGCGGATGCTCGGCGCCGCCATCTCGGGGCTGGCCTGGATGGACGCCATCTCGCTGCGGGGCAACACCAACGGCCCGAACCGCTACGACCGTAGCAGCTACGACCCCGAATTCGCCGCCAGACTCGGCGTTGCGGTCGAATCGCTCGACGCCGCGGACGATTAGCGCGACGCGCCCGGCGTCTCGAGCACCGTCTCCGTCACCGTTCCGTCCGGCGTGAGTGTCACGGTCCCGAGCATCGTCGTTTCGCCCGACTGCGTCGAGGCAGCCACCGCCTGGAGCGTCGCTTCGCGGTCCAGTCGCTCCCAGACAGCCTCCTGGACCAGCGACTGGAACTGCTCGCGGCTGGTCCACCCCGAATCGATGTCCGACGGCACCTGCACGACGATGCGCAGCTCCTCGTCGGTCACGTGGACGCCGACGCCGAACGTATCGCCACCGTCGTCCCCCGCATCCGCTGACCCCGCCGAATCCTCGGCCATGGGTCGTGTTCCCCGTCCGCGGGCAAAGGCCCACCGTCTCGCGTCACCGCCGATGGCATTCGCGAGCTATCGAGGAGTCAGTTCCCGTAGCCGTCCCGGCGACCGGGAGAGTCAACCTCGACACCATGCGTCGACCGGGAGAACCGAACCCGTCACCATCCATTGACCGGGACCGTCGGCTACTTGACCGGACCTGCCCTACGCTGGCCCATGAACGTCGAGTGCAGACTGTTCGGCCCCTTCCGCGACGACGTCGGCGTGGAACACGTCGGCGGCGAGTTCCCCGCGGGGACGACGGTGGGCGACACGCTACGGGAACTGGAAGCCGAGTACGACGAACTCGAGGGTCGCCTCGTCGACGAGGACGCGGGGACCACGGCTGGCGCGACCGTCGTCACGCTGAACGAGAAGAACGTCACCCACATCGACGGACTCGAGACGGAACTCACCGACGGCAACACCGTGCGCATCGTGCCGTCGGTGTACGGTGGCTAACCGCTGCTACAAGGCCCGCAATCGACCGCGCCTCGTTCCACAAAACGGGTTCCTCAGTCGTCCGCCGACGCGGGTGCGACCGAATCGACGCCGTCGCCGACGGTGCCGTCGTCGTTCCAGCCACGGGCGTCGTAGTACT
This sequence comes from uncultured Haloferacaceae archaeon, assembly GCA_964469085.1. Lineage (GTDB taxonomy): Archaea > Halobacteriota > Halobacteria > Halobacteriales > Haloferacaceae > Halolamina. The sequence goes on along the minus strand of CAYXXM010000108.1, from coordinate 1,768 downwards.
CCTGGACCGCGTCCGCGAGGTCCGGAATCTCGTAAGGGAGCCGGTCGTCCGCGACGTCCTTGCCGCGCTGGTTGTTGAAGTGCCGCTCGCGGACGATGGCCGCCGCGCCGATCTCCTGGAGCCGGTCGTAGTCGGTTTCGAGCAGCGTCGCGAGCCGCTCGTCGGTGATGTAGTCGCCGGCGAACGCACAGACCACACCCGAATCGCGGATGACGTTGCGGTTCTCCTTTTCGACCAGCGTCTCTGCCTTGCCGAGCGTGCCTTCGGGGTCGAGTTCGCCGGAGTACTCGAGGCCGAGCATCCCGCCGTACATGTGGTCGGCGCCGCGGTTGGCGACGGCGTAGGAGAGCCCCTGGCCGTGGAGCACGCGGCCGTCGTGGGCCGCGAACTCCAGGCCCTTGACCGTGTAGTCGTCAACCCCGAGTTCCTCGTGGGCGCGGTGGGTGCCCTCCGCGAGCAGGTCGCCGACGCCCTCGCGGCGCGCGGTCTTTTTCAGGGTCTCGTGGACCAGTTCGGCGTTGCCGAACTCGTCTTCGCTCTTGAGGTAGGCCGCCATGGTGACGCCCGCGGAGATGGTGTCCATCCCGAGCTGGTCACAGAGTTCGTTGGACTGCATCACGTCGACGATGTCGTCGACGCCCTGACAGGAGCCGAAGGAGTAGACCGTCTCGAACTCGGGGCCTTCGGTCTCGACGCCCCGGTCCTCGTCTCTGGTTGGAAGCTTGCAGGCGTAGGCACACTGCGAGCAGGCGCCCTTCTTGTACTTCTTCTCCTCGACAGCGTCGCCGCCGATCTGGTCGGCGCTCTCGAACTCGTACTCGTCGAAGTAGCGGGTCGGCAGGGCGAAATTGTCGTTGATGAACTCCGTGCCGCCGGTGGTCCCCTGACGCTTCATCCGGTCGTCGCTGGTGGCGGCTTCCCGGTGAACGTCCATCGCGGGCGGGTTGGGAATCTCGATGTCGGGGTGGGAGTCGCCCTCGAACGTGACGCATTTGACGTTCTTGCTCCCCAGCACGGCGCCGAGGCCGCCGCGACCGAACGCGCGGGAGTCGAACGTCATCACCGAGGCGTAGCGCACGAGGTTCTCGCCCGCGGGGCCGATGGTGATGCAGTTCTCCGGCCCCAGTTCGTGGTGCTCGTCCATGTAGTCGGACACCTCGCTGGTTTTCGCGCCCGCCAGTTCGGGAACGCGCTCGAACTCGACGTCGGGGCCGTCGTCGCCGTCGGTGACGTGGAGCGCGAGCAGGTCGTCGCTTTCGCCGACGAGTTCGAGCACCGATAGCCCGGCGCCCGCGAAGTTCCGCGAGAGGTAGCCGCCGGCGTTGGTCGAGACCAGGCCGTCTGTCAGCGGCGACAGGCCCGTCATGTTCATCCGGCCGGTGAAGGACATCTGGCTCATCTGGAGCGGACCCGTCGAGAGATAGGCGCGATTCTCCGGGCCGAACGGGTCAGCGTCGAACGGGATACGGTCGTGGGCCAGCGCCGTTGCCGTCGCGCGCCCGCCGATGGTTTCCGCGAGGACATCGTCGATGTCGGTCGCCTCGGCCGTCCGCTCGCTCACGTCGATGGTGAGTAGGGGGCCTTCTGCGTGGAGCATGATTTAGTGTTCGTGTGCCGCCCCTTATTCCTGTTTGCTTCCCCACCGCTCGGCCGGTTCTCGGCGCCTCGCTCCCCCCGGCGCCGCGGGTTCGGACCGGCGCCTCGCTTCCGCCGACGCCGCGGGTTCGAACCGGCGCCTCGCTTCCGCCGGCGCCGCGGGTTCGGACGG
>CAYXXM010000107.1:0-7148 GCA_964469085.1 uncultured Haloferacaceae archaeon | reverse complement strand
CTCCCGGGCCTCGCTTCGCTCCTCTGTCGCTCGCGCTCCCTCCGGTGCTTGCGTCGGCCGGATTCGCCGAGGGCACAGCCCCTTTCAAATGCCCACCCACAGCCCACACCCTCCCCAACCGACTCAGTCGCTAGCGCTCCTTCGTCCCTCGCGCGCTCCTTCGCGCACGGAGGCGCTTACGTCGCGCGCCGACTGCATCTAAATGCTGCGGCGGGGCGCGCGGCGGCTGGTCCCGCCAGCCGCCAAGCACCTCGCGAGGGACGCCGCCAGTGCCGGCGAGCTCTCTGGATGACGGCACACCGACGAAGAAAGACCGAACCGACCTACCGAATCTTCGTCCCGGGCTCGGCGTCGCCCTGCGTCGTCAACAGGTCGGCCTCCTCGCCCGCGGCGAGCACCATCCCGTTGGACTCGACGCCGAACAGCTCCGCCTTCTCGAGGTTGCTGAGCACGACCACCTTCGTCCCCGGGAGCCCGTCGAGGTCGTGAAGCTGCTTGATGCCGGCGACGATCTGCCGGGTTTCGACGCCGATGTCGACCTCCATTCGGGCCAACTTGTCCGCTCCCTCGATACCCTCGGCGGCCTCGATGCGGCCGACCCGGATATCCAGGTCCTCGAACGTCTCGAAGTCGATGCGCTCGTCTGTCAGGGGGTCCAGATCGGTCATGTCGGATTCCTCCGTCTCAGTTTCGGTGTTCGCAGCCGCCTCATCTGCCTCCTCCTCACCGGCGGCCTCGATTTTGGCCGCCAGCGCCTCGTCGAGCGCCGCGACGCGCTCGTCTTCAACCTGTTCGAACAGTTCGTCCGGCTCTTCAAAGCTACCTGGTTCGGTGTGCACGGCTCCAGTATCGGCAGCGTGGACGTCCCCGTCGATGCCCAACTGCTGCCAGACTGTCTCGGCCTTGTCCGGGCAGATGGGTTCGAGCAGGACCGCGACGGCAGTGGCGACCTGCAGGCAGTCCCGAATGACCTGAGCCTGCTCGTCGCTGCCGTCCTCGAGCTTCCACGGCTCGTGCTGCTGGATGTACTCGTTGCCGAACTGGGCGAGTTTCACCGCCGCGTCGCCAGCGTCACGGACGTCGTAGTTCCGGACCGCTTCACGGAACTCGCCGACGGCGCCGTCGATATGTTCGGTCACGTCCTCGCTGACCGCGACGTCGGGCGTCCCACCGAAGTTCCGCGCCGCGAACAGCATCGAGCGGTAGATGAAGTTCCCGACGGTGCCCACGAGTTCGCCGTTCACCCGCTCCTGGAACCGCTCCCAGGTGAAATCCAGATCCTGCTGGAGGCCGCCCATCGTGGTGAGGTAGTAGCGCAGCAGGTCGGGATGGAACCCCTCCGCGAGATACTCGTCGGCCCAGATGGCGCGGTTGCGACTGGTCGACAGCCCCTTGCCGTCGATGGTGACGAATCCGGTCGCACAGACCGCGCGGGGCTCCTGGTAGCCGGCGACCTCGAGCATCGCCGGCCAGAAGATGGTGTGGTGCTGGATGATGTCCCGGCCGATGACGTGGACGATTTCGCCGCCCTCGTCGTCACCGCCGGCGTCGGAATCGGCCGACGTGGTCCCACTCCCGCCGCTCGCGGGGCGGCCCCAGACCGCCTCCCAGTCGTACTCCTCTTTGTCGACGCGCTCGGAGTACTGTTTCGTCGAGGCGATGTACTCGACCGGCGCGTCGACCCAGACGTAGAGGACGAGTTCCTCATCTGCGCCGGGGTAGTCGATGCCCCAGTCCATATCGCGGGTGATACACCAGTCCTGGAGCCCGCTTTCCAGCCACTCGCGGGGCTGGTTCTGGGCGTTGGCCGTCCCCTCGAGCCGGTCGAGGAAGCCGTCGAGATACTCCGAGAGTTCGGAGACGGCGAAGAACTTGTGCTCGCGCTCGCGGTACTCCGCGGGGTTGCCCGTGATGGTCGAGACGGGCTCCTCGATTTCGCCCGGCTCGAGGTGGCGGCCACAGCCCTCGTCGCACTCGTCGCCGCGGGCCTGTTCGCCGCAGTGCGGGCAGGTGCCCTGGACGTAGCGGTCGGGCAGCGGCGTCTCCTCCTCGGGGTCCCAGGCCACCTTGATCTCCTTCTCGTAGACGTAGCCCGCCGATTCGAGCACGTCGACCAGTTCGCGGGTGAGTTCGGTGTTGGTCGCGTCGTCGGTGTGGCCGTAGTTGTCGAACGCGACGTTGAACTTCGGGAACGCCTCGGCGTACTGCTCGTGGTGCTGCATCGCGAACGCCTCGGGCGAAACGCCGCGCTTCGCGGCCTCGACGGCGACGGGCGTCCCGTGCATGTCCGAGCCACAGACGTACGCGGACTGCTGGCCCAGCTTTTTGAGCGAGCGGTTCACCGCGTCGGCACTCGTGTACCCCCGGAGGTGGCCAATGTGGAGGTCACCATTGGCGTACGGCAGTCCACACGTCACCACCGCGGGTCGGTCGGTGGGGAACTCCTCGTGACTCATCTGGTCGTGGATTGACGGATGCGGGCCTAAAGCCCGCCGGTCTCACATTCTCGACTGTGCGATGGAGGACTCTTCGGGCACTTCGTGGCCTTTCTCGTTGACGATTCTGGCGGCGTCGTCCTTCACCTGCTTGGGCGCGGGTCGGCTCTCGTGGTCCCGAATGTGCCCACTGACAGACCGGGTCAGCTCATCGACGCCCTCGCTACCGACGATGGATTCGACCGCCTCCAGCGCCGGTTTAACGGTGTCGCGGACCGACCCGTCCCAACTCCCGATATGGTTGTGGACCGCCTCCTCGATCTCCTCGAGTGCGTTCGCGACCTTCATGGGAAATCATTCGGCCGCGGTCGTGAAGCCGTCTTGACAAATCCGGGGCGGGACCCACCCCGGCCGTTCAGACGAAAAACAGGAACCCGTTGATAAGCCCGAGTGTGACGACGAGGCGCCCGACGCTGCCGAAGAACGTCGCGATTGCGAACTTGACGTAATCCTCTTCGAGGACGGCAAACGCGTAGATGGAGAAGGTGTCCGGGAAAAAGGGCACACAGAGCCCGAGCGCCAGGCCGGCGTAGCCGTATTTCCGGGCCAGCACGACGACCTTCTTCTCCGACCACTCGACGACGTCGACCGGCGACCGCCGGAGCGCCCTCGTGACCGGCCCCGACTCCTTGGCCTCCTGTCCGAGGTGGAACGCGAACACGGAGCCGAACGCCTTGCCGGTTCCGGAGACCAGCATGATCAGCGCCATCCGCCCCCAGTAGCCCAGTCCCAGGGAAAGCGGGGCCGCCAGCACGATCTCGCTCACGCCGGGGAGGGCGAACGCGATGAGAAAGGAGTAGACAAAGATGACCACGAGGCCGCCCCATCCCGTCGCTGATTTGACGAGGTCCGCGAGCAGCCCGCCCTCGGAAGCGTGTTGCTGGAGCAGAATCGCCAGGACAGGGTCGAGCGGAACCGACAGCACACTCGCCTATCTCCCGTCCGCCGCCCTAAGTCTTTCAGGTCGTGGTCGCCGTCCGGACGCTACTGCTCGCTCTCGGCCTGACCGGCCGTGATCTCCTCGACGACGTCGATGGGGACCCCGTCCTTCGCGGATTCACCGAACCCGGCCGAGAGAATCCGGGTCAGTGCTTCCTCCACCTGCTCGTCGGTCTCGGTGTACGCCGAGGGCTCGACCTCGATGACGAACCCGGTGGTTATGTTCGGCGCCGTCGGCATGAACAGGACGTCCCGCCCGTCGTCGGTCGACTTCCCGGTTTTGAAGGCGGTCATCCGCATCCCCTCCCACGGCTCGAACTTCACCGGCTTCTGCAGGTCGCCCGTCCCGGAGACTGCGGTCTCGACGGCGAGTTTCGACGCGTTGTACACCACCCGCAGCACGGGAACCTGGTTGACCACGTCGTCGAACAGCCCCTCGACAACCCGCCCCGCAGTCGTCCGCATTAGATAGCCGGCCGCGAGCGTGACGACGAGGAACAGCGCGAGCGTCACCACCACCTCCGCGACCTGGGACTGAATCGGGGTCAGCCAGGTGGCGTTGACAGCTATCGGCAGCCCCAACAGTTTCTCGAGGAGCCACCGGAGCACCAGCGCGATTACCAGCACGGGCAGGACGACGATGAGCCCGCTCGCGAAATCCCGCTTCCACCGAGTCATTACCAGGGACTGTCACCTGTATGCGTAAAGCCATATCGCTCCGAACTCGTCCCACCGTGGCTGGTGGCATTTCCAGGACCCGCCAGACGCCCGCAACCGTTGGGTTAGACCCCGAGAATCGCCCGGAGGGCGAACAGCACGTTCTCCTTGCGCTCCCGGAGGCGTCGCCAGAAGTACGAGAGCCACTTCTCGCCGTAGGGGGCGTACTGCCAGACCTCCCGGCCCCCGGCGGCCAATCGCTGCTGGGCCCCCTCCCGAACGCCCATCAGCATCTGCACCTCGAAGGGGCGGTCGTGCTCGGTGCTGAGCTCCTCGGCATACTCAATCATCGCCGGGTCGTGGCTCCCGACCGCGATTTCGCCCGTGTACTGCTCGAACAGCGTTTCGAGGTCGGCGCGGTAGCGCTCGTTGACCGCGGATTTCTCCGTGTAGGATATCTCGGGCGACTCGTCGTACGCGCCCTTCACGAGCCGGATCTTCCCCGGGACGTCGGCGAGTCGCTCCAGATCCGCGGCGGTCCGCTCGAGGTTGGCCTGGATGCACTGGCCGATGCCCCCATCGAATTCGCGGGCCATCGACTCGAACGCGTCGAGGGTCGCATCGGTGGTGTCGGCGTCCTCCATATCGCACCAGACGAACACCCCCTCCTCGTCGGCGACCTCGACGATGGAGCGGTAGTTCGTCCGGAACTCGTCGTCGCTGATGCCGATGCCCAGCTGGGAGGGTTTGACGGAGATGCAGGCGTCCACGTCGCGATCGGCGATGTCCCGCACGAGCGCCCGGTAGGCCGCCGTGTCCGCGGCGGCGTCCGCAGGGTCGTCGTAGTGCTCGCCGAGGAGGTTCAGGATGACCTTGACGCCATCCCGGTTCTGCTTGGCGGCGTGGTCGAGCGCCGCCGCCGGCGTCTCACCGGCGATGAACTTGCTGGCGATGGGCGGTATCACAGGCGTACTCTTCCCCGGCGGTGCCTAAAACGGTCGGTCTCCGGGTGGTTCGAAAATCGTGCGGCGGCGTCGCCGGAGTCGCGTTCTTCGACCCCGGCTTTACTTGCCGGGCTCACATTTTTCGACCCCGCCTCTACTCGCCGGGGTCAATTTCTTCGACCCCAGCGGCGGATTCGGCAACCTGGAGCAGTCGGCTCCAGCTCCCGGTGCCCGCGCGGAGGGCAACCAGATCCGTCGCCCGAACGGTCACCTCGACGGTGCTGCCGGCGCGGCGCATGCTCGCTGCAGCCCGGTCGTCCTCGAGTTGGTCCACCTCCGGCTGGAGGCTTCGGGCGACGTGCGAGGCGCTCTCGGGCGTGGGATACGAAACGGAGAACCTCGCTGTGTGGACCGCGTCGGCCGTCACTCCACCGAGAACTCCTTCACGTCGCCGCCGCGCTCCTTCAGCAGGACGCGGTGGCCACAGTACGGACAGCGCACGCCGCCGTACTCGTCGAGTTCGACGTCGCGCTTACAGCGGGAGCACTTGTAGCTCATCGGTCTACTCGCTGTCCTCGGCGAGCGCTGCGCGAATCGAGCGCTGGACCGAGCGGCCACCCGGCGTCTCCGGCCGGTAGGCGCCGCCGGTGAACGTCTCGCCGGTCTCCTCGTTCTTCCAGATTCCCGTCCCGATACGCGTCACGGAGTCGCCATCCACCGTCGCGTCCTCCATCCCCGCCTCGATTTCGGAGACGCGACGCCGCGACACGCGACCGTAGCGCGCACCGAACCGCCCGGCGCTCCCGACTGTCCGTGCCTTGTTCTCGGCCATAGTGGCAGAAAGTAGCTTCAGCGCGCACAAAAACCCTGCGAGTCGCCTCGCACGGTGTGTGTTCCGGTACCACGACGATTCCCGGACGGCGGTGGGAAATCCACCGAGACCTGTCGTGAAAACTGCAAGAAGGCCCCGGGGCGGGCTCGATTGACTGCGGCCGCTCACCCCTGACACCTTTATTGCTCTTGCCGGAGCGGGTATGGGTATGCACATCGCAGAGTTCACACTCTCGACCCCCGTGCTGCGCGACGCGCTCGCGGCGGCGCCCGGAACGACTGTCGAACTGGAGCACAGCACCGACACGCCACCTCCGCGGGTCACGGTGCTCGCCCGAGGCCACGACATCAACCGGTTCGAGGAGGCGCTCCGGCTCGACGACTCCGTCCGGTCCAGCGAGATACAGGCCCGTGGCGCCTCGCTCGGCAGCTACGAGGTCACGCTCACCGCCGCCGCGAAGAAGCGCGCGCCGGTCACCTGGTCCCACGCGGACGGCGTCGAACCCCTCTCTGCAGTCGGCACGAATCAGGGCTGGGAGTTCAGGATGCGGTTCCCGGACCGCGCGGCGCTGTCTGCCTACCGCGACCGCTGCCGGGAGCACGACGTGGCCTTCACCCTCCACGGCCTCTACTCGCGAACAGCACCGGACGAAATCCACCCCGGTTCCACGTCGGCAGATACAGCCAGTACGTTCGAGCCGATTTCCGACGACTGACGCGACGGCGAACTCGGATACCTCCTCCTGATAGCCTTCTTCGGGGGCCTCCTTTTGGCTGCCTTCCTCGGTGACCTACTCCTGATAGCCTTCCGCGGCGAGGGCCTCGTTCAGGTCTGCCCTGACCCGTTCGCCCGTCTCGCGGTCCATCGCCGTCGTGACGACGCGGTTCTCCTGCACACTGGAGCCGCTTCGAATGAGCAGGCGCACGTTGCCGCTCTCGCCTGCCCGGGTCGCCTTGGCCCGGACGCCGCCGCGACTCCCGGTGCCGCCGCCGTCGATGGGACCGGGGATGAGTTTCTTTACGTTCGGGTGGGCGGCGACGGTATCGACGACATCGCGCCCGCTGCGGCCACCGATGAGGGTGCTGTGTGAACCGCCCAACTTTTCCGTCGGAGGCGTCTCCACGACCGCCAGCGAGCGTTCGCTTCGCTGGTTCAGCACCCGCTCCACGGGATTCTCCTCGGGAACGCGGTAGAACTGGTGGTGGAGTTGGGCGCGGCACTCCCGGAGCGGCCCGCGAGCGCCCGCGGCGTACACCTCCTCGGGGCGCTTTCGCCGAATCT
>CAYXXM010000106.1:0-7163 GCA_964469085.1 uncultured Haloferacaceae archaeon | reverse complement strand
TGTCGAGCATCCGGAGTTCCGTCTCGGTGTCCAGCCCGTAGCCGGATTTCACCTCGACGGTGGTACTCCCGTGGGCGAGCATCTCGTCGAGGTGGCTCAGGAGGTTCGCCAGGAGTCGCTCGTCGCTGGCGTCCCGTACCGCTCGGACGGTCCGGAGAATCCCACCTCCCTCGGCGAGAATCTCCTGGTAGCGCTTCCCCCGAAGCTTCGCCGCGAACTCGTCGGACCGGTCGCCTGCGAACAGCGCGTGCGTGTGGCTGTCGACGAACCCCGGGATGACCGCCTGCCCGGTGGCCTGGATAGCTGTCTCGGCGTTCTCGGGTGGGTACGCTCGGGTCACGTCCTCGGTCGGCCCGACTGCGACGACGGTCCCGTCCTCGGCGGCGAGGGCGGCGTTCTCGTAGTAGGCGAGTGTCTCCGCGGCGTCGGTCTCGAGATCCGCGTCGGCCTCGACGGCCGACGCGTCACCGACGACGAGTTGCGCTGCGTCATGAACGACGGTGGTGTGAGTCATTGACTTGTAGCGGAGTTCTCGGTCGTGGCAGTCTGGGCTTCGAACGAGGCCAGCGCGTGGGCGACGGTCCTGGCGGCCGCGCGGGCGGTGCGGTCGTTCTCGTCAAGCGGTGGCGCGCACTCGACGACCTCGAACCCGGCGAGGCGCTCGTCGGCAGCCAGTCGAGCGACGACGGCGAACAGTTCGCGGGGGGTGAGCCCACCGGGCGTCGGCGCACTCGCGCCCGGCCCATGGGCCGCGTCGAGCACGTCGACATCGACGCTGAGGTACAGCTGGTCTACGTCGGCCATCGCCGCCCTCGCCCGGTCGACTGCGGCGTCGACGTCCCGGCCGACGGCTTCGGACGTGACAACGGTCCCCCCCTGGTCAGCGACGTATTCAGCGTAGGCCGTCGAGGTTTCGAAATGACGCGCGCCGACGACGGCGAACGCGTCGAGCCCCGCGTCGTGGAGCTGTCTGTACGGCGTCCCGCTGTTCGGGCCCTCCTCCGGAATCGCCCGACAGTCGAGGTGGGCGTCGAGGCTGATGACGCCGACGGCATCCCCACCAGCAATCACTGGGTCGATGTTCGGGAAGCTGAGTGAGTTATCGCCGCCGAGACAGACCGGAAGGACGTCCCGGTCGTGAATTTCGGCCATCGCCTCGCGGACCCAGGTTTGAACAGAGACCACGCTGTCGGCCGATTCGGGGAGGTCGAGGTCACCGAGGTCCCCAATGGCGTCGACAGCCCCGGTTTCGAAGTGGTGGGTCTTGAGCCCTGCCAGGGCCTCGCGGATGGCGGCTGGGCCATGTCGAGCGCCGGGTCGCCCGATGACCGCACCGTCGTACGGTTCGCCGACGAGAACCGCGTCGTACTCGTCGGCTGCGTCGAGGGCTGTTGGCTCGATGACGTCGCCGAACTGCTCGTCGTGTGGGTCCGCCGAGGGGCCGGTCCACGTCGGTGGGTCGCGGAACACTGTCACGCCCTGTCCTCGTCCATCGGGACGGTGACGCCAGATTCTCTGGCCTCCTCGATAGCCGTCTCGTAGCCTGCGTCGGCGTGCCTGATGACGCCCATCCCGGGATCGGTCGTGAAGACCCGACGGGCGGTCTCGGCGGCCAACTCGGAGCCGTCGAGGACGACGTGATTGTTCGCGTGCAGTGCGTTGCCGATGCCGACGCCGCCGCCGTCGTGGACCGAAACGATGTCCGCGCCTGCCGCGCAGTTGAGCAGTGCGTTGAGGATGGGCCAGTCCGCGACGGCGTCGGTGCCGTCACGCATCTCCTCGGTCTCGCGGTTGGGGCTGGCCACGGAGCCAGCGTCGAGGTGATCGCGCGTGACCACAATCGGCGCCTCGATCTCCCCACTCGCGACGAGGTCGTTGATTCTGAGGGCGAACCGCGCGCGCTCGGTCAGTCCGTCGGACTCGGCGTCAGCGCCGGGACCCGTCCCGGCAGGGTTCGCCGGCGGGCTATCGCCTGCCTGGTAGCCGAGCCAGCACACCCGGGATGGGAGCCCCTGAAACTGAATCCGCTCCTGGGCCAGGTTGATCCACCGGTGTAACGAATCCTTCTCGGGGAACAGCTCCTTCACCGCCTCGTCGGTTCGATGGATATCCTCGGGATTCCCCGAGAGCGCGGCCCACCGGAACGGGCCCTTCCCCTGGCAGAACAGCGGCCGGATGTAGGCTGGCACGAACCCCGGAAACCCGAAGGCGTGCTCGTGGTCGCGATGCGTCTGGACCTGCCCCCGGATGTTGTTGCCGTACTCGAACGCGACGGCGCCGCGGTCCTGCATCGCCAGAATCGCGTCGACGTGCCGTTCCATCGTGTTCAGGCTCTCTTCGACGTAGGTTTCGGGCGCCTCCTCACGGAGTCGGTCGGCTTCGGCGACCGTGTAGCCTGACGGGTAGTAGCCCTCCAGTTCGTCGTGGGCGCTGGTCTGGTCGGTGACGACATCAGGGACGAAATCCCGGTCCAGCATCGCCTCGAGCATGTCTGCAGCGTTCATGTGTACGCCGACGGAGAACGTCTCACCTGCCGCTGCAGCTGCCTCAGCCATCTCGATGGCCTCGTCGACGTTGTCGGTTTTCTCCTCACAGTAGCCCGTCTCGATGCGCCGGTCGATTCGGTCCTCGTCCACGTCCGCGGCGATGCAGACGCCGCCGTTCATCGTGACCGCCAGGGGTTGGGCGCCACCCATGCCGCCGAGACCGCCGGTGACGACGACGCGCCCGGTGAGGTCGGTCCCGGAGGACTCGCTTCGCTCCACGGTCGGGTCGCCGCTCGTCTCGGTCGCTGGACCGTCGAACTCCTGGCGGGCCAGTTCAGCGAGCGTCTCGTACGTGCCCTGGATGATGCCCTGGGTGCCGATATACGCCCACGACCCCGCGGTCATCTGGCCGTACATGATTTTGCCATCGGCCTCGAGTTCGTGGAAGTGGTCCCAGTTGTCCCACTTGCCGACGAGGTTGGAGTTCGCGATGAGTACCCGCGGCGCGCGCTCGTGGGTGCGGAACCGGCCCACCGGTTTGCCAGACTGAATCAGCAGCGTCTCCTCGTCGCCGAGCTCCCGGAGTTCGGCCATGATGGCGTCGTAGGCGTCCCACGACCGCGCAGCGCGACCGGTTCCGCCGTAGACGACCAGGTCCTCGGGCCGCTCCCCGACCTCGGGGTCGAGGTTGTTGTTGAGCATCCGGAGGGCGGCCTCCTGCCGCCAGCCCTCGCACTCGATTTCTGTCCCGGTTGGCGCCCCCTGATACTCTCGCCACTGCTCGCTCGGTTCGCCGACGGTGAAGGAGTCGGCACCGGCATCGTGTGGACTCATGGTTACCACTGCGGAGAGCGGGGCAAAGTGTCGTAAGCCTCCGAATGGCGGTGTATTTATACCGCACCCCGCCGCTGGTCCGGTATGCATCTCGCGACGTTCCGGATTGCCGGGTCGAACATCTACGAGTCCGTGACCGGCCAGACAGCTGTCTCGGTCGAATGCTGGTGTAACGACCACTGTGACCTGCTCCACGTCGAGGGCTCGGGCGCTGCCGACGCGCTCGACCCCGTTCGCGACGCCGTGGGGGTCCGGGCGTCTCTCGGCGCCGATGACGACGTCGTCGCCATCACCGAAGACTGCCTCCGCGAGCACGAGGCCGGCCTCGTCGAGGACTACGTCCGGGCGAACGACTGCCTGCTCCTGCCGCCACTGCGCTACGAGCACGGCGACAAGGTGGTCCGCGTGCTCGCGCTCGAATCAGCCGCGCTGAGCCGCTGTTTCCAGGACATGGTCGCCGATGGCCTCTCGGTCTCCGTCGACGCCAAGCAGGCGGTGGATTCCGTCCCCGAGGAGTCACCCGTGCTCACCGCTCGCCAGAGCCTTCCGGAGCTAACCCGTCGCCAGCGCTCGGTGCTCCTGGCGGCCATCGACGCCGGTTACTACGACCTCCCCCGCGATGTGACGACCGCCGAACTCGCGGCGGAGATGAATCTGGCCAGACGAACGGTCGAAGAGCATCTCCGACGCGCCGAGAAGAAGGTGGTAACCGGCGTGGCGGCGTCCCTTTGATGGCGTCGTCTCTTTGAGCACGTTCGCACCGTCCTCAGCGCAGTTCGAACGACGCCGGAACCTGCCGTCCCGCCTGATACTGCTCGAGGTAGTAGCTGACCCCCGGCTGGTGGGCCGCGCCGACGATGAGGTGGACCTGCTCGGCACTGTCGGAGTGGTAGACGGTGTAGTCGGCCATCCGCTCGTTTCGGGCGTGCGTGACGATTTCGAGTTCGGGGTCGTGGTGCCGGAGCCACTCCCGTTCCAGCGGTTGTGGCAGGAACGTTCGCTCGTAGTAGCGCTGGAGGTCGATCAGCCGCGCCGGGTTCCGGCTCGCCTCCCGATTCAGCGAGAACGCCTCGTAGCTCTCACCGGTTCCGAGGTCCGCGTGGTCAGTGACGAATTCGGCGGCAATGTCACCCAGCGCCTGCTCGAACTCCTCGCCGTAGACGGAACTCCCGGACTCGATGAGCGAGAACGCGGCGTCGCGGAACGTCGAGGCCACCGACGTCACGTCCTCCATCAGGTCATCCAGGGCCGATTCCGGCAGTCTGTCGAGATGTGACTCGACGTCGAGGGAGGCACACTGGTCCATCGCCCAGCGGTAGTCGTCCATCTCACCGACGTCGTCGAACTCGGCGAAGTACAGCGAGCGGATTCCCTGCTCGCAGTAGACCGACGCACCCGCATCGAGAAAGCCGGCGACTTGGTCCTGGAGATGCTGGCGCTCTTCGGGTGTTCCGGCGTGGGTGATGCCGTGGACGGTGAACTGCTGGCCGTCGACGGCGACGCGAGCGCCCGGCAGGCCTGCCGGACGCGGCGCCGCCTCCTGCTGCTTCGCGACGCGGGTTTCCCACTCTCGCTTCGCTCGGTAGTACGCCTCGTGATGGGACTCGAGACCGTACAGGACGGCGAGTTCAGCGAGGTCCGCGGCGTTCCGAATCCTGGCGAGTTGTGGGTCGTCAGTCACGAAACACGTTGGTGGTGGGGAGCCATCGGTATCAACACGGTTCGGTTGTGTGAATTGGGTGCACAGGCATTCAGAGTCGTGGGTGTGGCACCTGTGGCGGGGCCATCCGATAGGGGACCTCAGGTGTGACACCGGAGGAGGGATTTGACAACCCTCGACGCGCTGAACCACGCTGTACCTCCACGTCCCGCGCCGAGGCTATGTGACGGCGGCGCGGAACGCGAGTCAGCCCAAATACGTGACTGACGAGCGGGTCAATATGAGCGGGAAGATATTGGATAAGCACTACCACAAGGAAACGAATGCGCAGAAGGCTGAGCGACGGCGCGACTACGTCAGGTATATTTAGGTCAGGTGACGCCCGTTGTGTGGCGGGTTTTATTGGCCACGCAACACGAATTCTGCCAAATGGAACTCACAAATAGATATACTCTGGAAGACTGGCGAGCGGAACAAATCGAGATACACAGCATCCCCGATTCGGTTATGACACTTGAACTCGAAGAGATTCTGAAGAAGACCTTTGGTGAAATAGGGACTATAGACCTGAATCCAATCGAACTTGTCTTCGCCTGCATATTCTTACAAAACGGATGGCGAGTTGTTCGTACGCCTATGAGTTGAGATAACCCGCTTCAGCAATACACTGCAGTAGCCATTGAACAGATGACCGGAGTAGACGAGGGATTGCACGGTTCGGGCGTACCCGATTTCTTTCTCTGGAACTCCGCCGGACGACACCGATTCGTGGAGATAAAAGCGAGTGAAAATTCGCTAAACGAAAATCAACAAGAGTGGGCTGAGACTTATGATTGGAATTTCTTCATTGCACAGTTAGCCCATATGTCCGAAGACCTGACCGGCGAAGAAGTGCTAGAGAGAAACCGGATAGCGTAGAATTCGCCTGGCCACAATCCTTCGTAGCCGGAGGAGGGATTTGAACCACGGTCACTCCGCGACGCTCCGTTCCCTGCTTCAAATCCCTCTCGTGGCTTCCGCTGCTCACGTTGTTCGCAGCAGGAAGCCGGAGGAGGGCTTATAGAAGAAGGGTACAAAACCTTTATCGCCATGGCATGTGAAATACAACCATGCCAATCACCAACTTCTCGAAACAGCTTGAGAACACCGTCGCAAACATCCAGGAATCCGACGAGATCCACAACCGGAACAAAGACCTGATACTCGACTACAAGCAGGATCAGGTACTCAACGGCCTAAGCGAAGCCACACTCTTACGGAACACACAACGCCTCAAGATCGTCGCTCAGGAAGCCGAGAAACCGTTTGATGAAATGGAGAAGTCGGACGTCAAGGGCCTGGTAGTGTGGCTACATGACCAGGACTACACCGACGAAACGGTCGACACCTACAAGACGGTCATCAAGACCTTCTGGAGCTGGTTGAAGGACGCCGACCGCGACGAAACCCCGGAAGAAGTGAAATGGATTCAACTGAGTAACGGGAACGGCAACGGTGACACGCTCCCGAAGGACTTGCTCACGAAAGATGAGGTTGAGGCGCAAGTCGACGCCGCGAAAAACCCTCGCGATAAGGCCCTCATCTACATGCTGTATGAGACGGGCGCGCGGATCGGCGAACTGATCGACCTCACTGTGGGCGACATTGAGGACAGGGACCACGGGAAGAAGGTCGTTATCGACGGGAAAACCGGGGCGCGGCGACTCCCGCTTGTCGAGTCGGTCCCCCACATCAATAACTGGCTGAACAAGCACCCGAAACCGGAGAAGGACGCTCCGCTGTGGTGTAAGATCCAGCAAGGGACTGGCGACGACCAACTCGGCTACCGATACATCCGCGAGAAGATTCTACAGAAGAACATGGAGCGCGCGGGGATTGATAAGCCGTCGAACCCCCACCATTACCGTCACTCTCGGGCGTCACACCTCGCCACAGAACTGAAAGAAGCCCAGTTGTGTGAATGGTTCGGGTGGGTGCAGGGGAGCAACGTGCCGGCGCGCTACGTCCATCTGAGCGGCCGTGACATCGACAACGCCTACGACCAAATGCACGGCCTCTATGAACCCGACGAGGACGAACAGCAACCGGACGTCATCGAATGTCCACGGTGCCAGGAGTTGAACGAACCGAATGCGGCATTCTGTATGCGGTGTGGGTTCGCGCTCGATCAAGAGACGGCCGCC
>CAYXXM010000105.1:0-7186 GCA_964469085.1 uncultured Haloferacaceae archaeon | reverse complement strand
GGATTGCGCCGACGCCGTAACCGGCGTCGCGCCACATCCGGTAGACGCCCATCCCCGCGGACCGCCACGTCGGGTGGGCGGCGTCACCCGGCACTGTCATCAGGTTCGGATACAATAGCGCCATTCCAAACCCAGAGACGGCGGCCAGCAAAGCCCATAGGAGATACCCCTCGACGAACACCATCCCGAGTACCCCACCGCCAGCGAGAAACATCCCGGCGATTACCGGCGGCCGACGACCGATTCGATCCGCGAGGCTTCCAGTCGCGATCTGGGAGAAATACATGGCACTGTGAATCCCAACGACGAGGCCGACGGCGTCAATGGCTAAGCCCTGGTTCGTCAGATACAGCGGCACGGCGATCCAGAATAGCGTGTCCACGAAGTTCTCGACGTGGCCGGCCTGTGCCGCGGTGAACAGGGTCTTGTCGCCGTAGGTCGCTCGCTTCAACACCTCGTTGAACGGGAGGTTCGCGTCCTGGTGATCTTCGTCAGCCTCGGCCTGTGCGTACTGAACGGTCTCCTTGATCAGGAAAATCGAGATGAGGAACGCCAGCACGACAACGGCGGCGAGGAAATAGAACGGCTCCGGATGGAGACTCGTCCGTGCAGCGATGACGCCGGTGATCCAAGCCCCGGCGGCGACGCCCGAGTAGCCGAACGCCTCGTCGATACCGACCGCGAGCCCACGTTGGTCGGGGCCCGCAAGGTCGATCTTCGCGTTGATTGCCATACTCCACGTCAGCGCCTGGTTGATGCCCAGCAGGATGTTCCCGGCTGTGATCCAACCCCAACTCGGAGCGAAGATCAGGAACACCGGGAGAGGTAGCGCCGTCGCCCACCCAAGGATGAGCACCGGCTTGCGGCCATACTCCTCGCCCCACTTCCCGGCGTAGAGGTTGAGCAAGGCCTTGACGAACCCGAATGAGACGACGAACGAGCCGATGACCAGGAACGACTCGACGCCGAGCACGTCCTCGCCCAGCACGGGCACGACGGCGCGTTCGGAGCCGATCGTCAACCCGGTCGCGAACACTAGCAGGACGTGCAACGAGAACTGACCAAGGTGCTTCTGGATACCCTGCTGGAGGTTAGTTGCCGTACCCATAATCACTCGGCTGCGCAGTTGTTCGGTCCCAGTTCCAAGTCGGCTAGTTCCACGTCAGCGACCGATTCCTGCCCGACGTTCACCCGCTTGACGCGCTCGAAATTCGGTGGATGCTCCGGGATGTCCGACGCCAACGTTTCGATGAACGCCTTGCGACCACGCTGGAGGTCCCCGTTACGTTCTTCTACCTCCCCGAGTGTTGCGACGACTGGTGGGTCGGGCGAGCCGGGATCGTGCGCCGGAAGGACGACCACGTCGTCGGAGTACTCCAGCAGCCGCTCGAGGCTCTCGTACAGCCTGGCGGCGTTCTCCTCAACGTCAGAGTCCTCGATGCCGGCTTCGACGCCGAGTTCGACGCGGCCGACGCTCTCGTGGAAGAGCGTGTCGCCGGTGAGCAGCGCCTCGCCACCGATGTCGAACGAGACGCTTCCCTCACTGTGGCCTGGCGTGTGGATCGCCGCGATCTCAACGTGGCCGACGGTGAGGGTCTGCCCATCTTCGAGCGGGGAAGCGTCGATCCCGAGAGTGTCCGCAGGATGGAGGTAGTATGGACCGTCGTGACGGGCGGCGAGCTGTGCACCACCGGAGACGTGGTCGGCGTGGGTGTGTGTATCGAATGCGGCGACGAGCTCAGCGTTGTGCTCGTCGACGATGGTCTCGTACTCGTCGAGATAGTGAGAGGCATCGAACACGGCCGCTTGGCCGTCCGAGACGAGGATGTGCGAGAGGCAGCCCTTGCCCGGGCGAGCGACCTGGATCAACTTCCCGTCGATGTCAACTGGAACCGCAGCGTGTCGGTGGACCCGACTCCAGCCACTCATTCCGTCTTCGAGGGTCGTGGCATCGTGTCCCATTTCCTCCAGTACGTCTGTCGCGGTCTGTGCGACGACTCCCTCGGTACACACCGTGACGACATCCTCGTGGTCGGGAAGCTCTGCGAGTGATTCTTGCGCGACCGCCGGGTTGTCTACCAGTTCGTCATAGACATCGACGTTCGTACTACCCGGAATGTGCCAGTCCTCGTAATCGTCGCGGTGGCGGATATCCAAGACCAACACATCCTCGTCATCTGCCTGTAAGCGCTCGCTCAATTCGTCTGGCGAAATATCTGACATCAGTAGACCGTAGGAGGGTCGAAAAGTTATATGTGTTGCCGGACATGACCGGCATCGTTAACACCGGGGAGTTATTACCGTCGGTATGGCCCTGTACGAGGCATCGCTACGGGTAAAACACGAGTGCCCGTATCGATCGATATCGGAACGCCATCCCGATCTCAGGATTCGCGAGTGGCCGTTGAGCGACTGTCAAGTACTGGAGATCACGTCAGAACAAACGCCGACGGACCGACTGCTCGAAGACACCAACCAGCTGGGGACGATCCTCCACGAGTCGGTCGACGAGTCTGGCTACCACGTCGTCACCCGGTCCTGTTTGTGTTCACTTGAACAGTCGATTTTCGACCGGTTCGAGGACCACAACTGCCTGTATCAGTCACCGACCATCTATCGACAAGGCTGGGAGCACTACACGGTCATCGCGTTCGACGAGACAGATATCCAGGCACTGCTCGGGGACTTGCGTGCCGATCGTGACATCGAACTCCTCTCAAAAATCTCGATTGAAGAGAAACAGATTCCGCATAGTATGCTGACGCCGGTGGACCGGCTATTCGACGACCTTACGGACCGGCAGCTGGCAGCCCTGGAACTCGCTCTTGAGAGCGGATACTACAAGCAACCTCGGCAGACATCACTTCGTGAGATCGCCAGCTGGACGGTCGTCTCGAAATCAACGTATGAGGAACATCTCCGGAAAGCGGAAAACAAACTTCTCACGAACGCCGGACGATTTTTGCGGTTGGTGACCGCGACTTCGGCAACGAACCCGCTCCAAATGAGTCAGACTGGCTCTGTTGAATCAGTAGATGGTGGCGGAACAGTTCACTAAATCAACGGAGTTGAAGCGGGTGACTCCGGTTGTTCATGACCCAAAACTCCCGCTTCATTGAGGAAGTTGTACCGGTCGGTCAAAGCGGTATTGGGATGGAGACGGGTCTGCCACCATCTTCCGGGACGACGGCTTCGCCATGCGAGCGCGTTCCTGGGCAACGTTCCTTTCTCGAAACGCCACGGGCGGGGTAGCTACCTATCTCTTTCCTCCGGCGAGACGTTCGAGAACTCGAACCGGGCTCCCCCCTCGTCACTTTCGGATATCGTAATCTCCCAGCCGTGAGCTTGTGCAATCTCGCTGACGATGTTCAGTCCGAAGCCGGTCCCTGCCGCCGACGTAGTAAACCCGGCTCCGAGGACCTGGTCTCGCTCGGGTTCGGGGATTCCCGGGCCGTCGTCCTCAATGTAAAACCCGCCGGGACGGTCGCCCACCGTAACCGTGACGTCCTCCCCGCCATGCTCGATGGCGTTCCGAAAGATATTCTCGAACAGTTGCTGGAGTCTGCTGCGGTCCGCCCGGAGCGTCCGCTCGGTCTCGGTGTGGACGGTCGCTTCTTGGGACGCGACGTTCCCCCAACATTCCTCGACGAGGTGCGATACTTCGACGGCCTCGGTCTGCCCCACGGTGTTCCCGGCCCGGGTCAGGGTGAGCATGTCTTCGATGAGCGTCTCAATCCGGGTGAGGGCATCATCGACCGAATCGAGATGGTCAGTCTCACACTCCCGGGCCGCCAGTTCTAGCCGCCCCTGCGCGACGTTCAATGGGTTCCGAAGATCATGAGAGACGACACTGGCGAACCGTTCCAAGCGGTCATTCTGGCGTTGCAGCTCGGCTTCACGTTCCTTGAGGGCAGTGATGTCCTCGAAGGTAAACACCAGGCGTTCAGTTTGCTTGGTGTCGGATTGAATAGGGACCCCGGAGATCAAGAGTTGGACCGGCGCCGCATGTGGCCGGGCCATTGTAAACGGCCGGTTGATCATCTGACCGTCGGTCCGCACCTGCACGAACGGGTGGTCGGCCTCCGGAATCTGGACACCCTCTGCGTCGACAAACGTCCATTCAGGTTCAGCGTATGACCGGCCTTCTATGTCGGATTTCTCCAGTTGGAGGAGCTCCTCGGCGCGCTGATTCGCACGGGTTATTTCACCCCCCGGGGTCAGGACGACAATCCCCACGGGGCTGGTTTCGAATACCCGATCAAGGAGTTGTCGTTCGGTAATCTCTCCGGACATGACCAATACTGACTGTGGAGTTAGTAATAAATTTGGACTCATCACGATGAGTCAGCACCGACAGATCCGTTCTGAACGATGTTTTCAAGCACCTCACGATACCTCGCCTTGCTTTACGTGACTATACGTACGACGGGCAGGCTGCCTGATTTATTGTGCGCTCACAACCTCCGGCGTCGGCGCTGACCAGGCCCTTGAGGAGCTCCAACTCGCTATCCTCGATCACCCGTCGAGCCCTGGTCCGAACGCCGGCTCTGGTGGGCGTTCGGGCTCTGGAACGCCGGGCTGGCGGTGATGGTCGTCGGGTCACTACTGCCGGTGGGGTTCCTCCAGTTGGAAACAGCCTACCTCGCAGGCTACGACGCGGCACGTAGCCTCGCGTTCTACAACCGGTGGCTGGTCCAGGCGTTCTTCTGGCTCCGCTTCCCCGGCGACATGATGCTCATCGCGGGCGCGGCGCTGTTCTGCTACGACGTGGCGACGAAGCTCCGGTCGCTCCGCCCGGCGACGCCGCCGGAGGAGGCGGTCCGGGGACACTGCAGATGGAGGACGACTGAGCGGTCCTCGACGGACCACTGCCGGGGGGAACCTTCCCCTGGAGGCGGTCCCCGGCCGCCGGCGACGGAGCCGGAAGGTAACGGTTAAACCTCGCGCCCCCGGTTTCTCCACCATGAGCGAAGCCCGAGAAGAGCGTGCCTGTGTCTCCTGTGGCATCTCCGTCACGGGGACCAACGCGGCGCGTTTCAAGTGCCCGGACTGTGACACCGTCATCTTCCGCTGTGCGAAATGCCGGAAGCAGAGCAACCTCTACGAATGCCCGGACTGCGGGTTCAGGGGGCCCTGAATGGGCGACGTCGCCGCGAAGTTGAAGGTGATGCCCGAGAGCCCCGAGGTCGACCTGGACGACCTGGAGGACCGCCTCGAAGCCGCGCTCCCCGAAGGCGCGGAGATTCGCGGCTTCCAGCGCGACGACGTCGCGTTCGGGCTGGTCGCCCTGCTGCCGACGGTGGTCGTTCCGGACGAGGCGGGCGGCACGGAGGCCGTCGAGGACGCCTTCGCGGACGTCGCGGACGTCGAGAGCATCGCCGTGGAATCGGTCGGCCGCGTCTGAGGCCGGCGGATTCGGTTTCCGCGCCGCCAGAACCCGGTAGCGACGCGGCTCGTCCTGTCGGATTGGTCAGTGACGGCACTCGGCAGCACGTCCTGTCGGACTGGTCAGTGACCGCTCTCGGCATCGTCCCGTTCGAGGAACTCCTCGCCGAGGTAGACGCCGACGACGCCGCCGAGCGTCGAGAGGGCGACGGCGTAGGTCACCAGGAAGAGCACGACCAGCAGCGCGACGACGATGAGTGACCCCGCGAACTCCGGGGCCATCCGCGGGATGACCGCGACGGCGCCCCCGACGAGCAGCAGGAGCAGGAACAGCGGGAGCGACGCGAGCACCCCGGAAATGAAGCCGATTCGTGCGCCGTCCCGGCGTTCGAGCGCGCCCGCGACGGCCCCGCCCAGCAGCGGGGAGAAGGGGATGAACGACAGTACCACCGTGACCGCCGCCCCGACCAGCGCGTTGACGTAGCTATTGTTGGTCGCCATAGCCGGTGGGTACGCCGTCCTGGGTCATAAGCAGTCCTGGTTCGACACCCACCTGCCGGGCAGTTGCGAGCGCCGCCGCGGCTGCCCCCACAGACCGGCCGCCCGGTTTATGTGCCGGGTCGCCCAACCAAACCGTATGGTCTTCAAGAAGATCACGCTCATCGGGTCGAGCACGGAGAGCTTCGACGAGGCGACCGACGACGCCATCGAGCGCGCCGAAACCACCCTGGACAACGTGAAGTGGGTCGAAGTCGAGGAGCTCGGTGTCGAACTCGCCGGCGCTGGCCGGGAGTACCAGGCCGAAGTCGAGGTGGCGTTCGAGCTCGAAGGCTAACCGGCCGGCCTCACGGACGGCTCGTTCGAACCGAAGTCCCTCGCCGGCCGGCTCCGATGTCTGTTCGAACCGAAGTCCCTCGCCGGCCGGCTCCGATGTCTGTTCGAACCGAAGCCCATCGCCGACCGCTTGCGACGTGTGTTCGAACCGACGCTCCTCGCCGACCGGTTCCGACGTGTTCTTGTCCGCGCACCGAGTTCCACCGCGTATCCGATGGTTCGTCTCCTCCACTACTCCGACGTCGAGAACATCTACGACGACGCCGAGCGGGCGGGTCGGTTCGCGGGCCGGCTGCGCGAACTCGACGGCGAGGACGCGCTGGTGCTCGGCACGGGTGACAACACCGCGCCAGGGGTCGTCTCCATGGCGGCCCGCGGCCGGCAGGTCCTCGATTTCGTCTCGGCAGTCGACACGGCGGCTGATACGTTCGGCAACCACGATTTCGACTACGGGCCGGACGAGACGCGCAAGCTGGTTGCCGACAGCGACGCGACCTGGGTCGGCGCTAACATCCTCGACGAGTCCGGTGAGCCGTTCGCCGCGGCGGCGGGCGCGGTGCCGTGGACTATCGAGGCTGTCGACGGCGAACGGGTCGGGCTATTCGGGCTCACGGACCCCGCGACCGACTCCATCAACCCGCAGGCGGCGCCGCTCACCTTCACCGACCCATTCGACGCCGCGGCGGAGGCGACGGCGGAACTCCGCGCGGAGGGGGTCGATTACGTCGTCGCGCTCTCGCACCTCGGCGCCGCTGACGACGAACTCGCCCGCCGCGTCGACGTCGACGTGGTACTCGGGGGGCACGTCCACACCGTCCGCACCGAATACGTCGACGGGACGCTCTGCACCCGGCCCGGGGTCAACGGCCACCAGTTCATCGAGGTGACCCTCGACGCGGCCTCGCCCGAGCAGGGCGCTGGCGACGGCGGGGTTCACGCCAGCGCACGGGTAATCGACCCGAGTGAT
>CAYXXM010000104.1:0-7198 GCA_964469085.1 uncultured Haloferacaceae archaeon | reverse complement strand
CCCAGGGCCCCCATGCCTGCTCGGCACTCATCAAGGCGGCCTGTGACGCCGGCGCACGCGTCCAGAACATGACGGAGTTCACCGACATCGTCGTCCGAGAGAATCACCGCGTGGCCGGCATCGTGATGAACTGGACGCCGGTCCACGCGCTCCCCCGGGAACTCACCTGCGTCGACCCCATCGCCGTCGAGTCCGACCTGGTCATCGACGCCACCGGCCACGAGGCCGTGGTGGTCTCCAAACTCCAGGAGCGCGGCGTCATCGACGCGCCGGGCATTGACCACGCGAGCGAGCACACCACCGGCATGGACCAGTCTGCAGAGGGCGAGTACGGCGCCCCGGGTCACGATTCACCGGGTCACGACTCGATGTGGGTCGGCCGCAGCGAGGACGCCGTCGTCGAACAGACCGGGAAGGTCCACGAGGGCCTCATCACCGCGGGTCTCTCGACGGCGACGACCCACGGCCTGACCCGGATGGGTCCGACGTTCGGCGCAATGCTGCTCTCGGGGAAACGAGCCGCCCAGGCCGCCCTGGACGAACTCGAGTGCGACGCCAGGCCGGTCGGAATGCCGGGCGGGACGCCGACGCCGGCCGACGACTGACCCCGTCTCGCTCCGTCCGGGACCCGTCCTCGATCCATCCGCGACCCATACTCGACACATCCGCGACCCGTCCTCGATATATCCGCAACCCCACCTCGACACATCCGCGACCCCACCTCGACCCATCCACAGGGTGACCAGTAGAGCTAACCGCCCACACCCCCCATTCACTGGCGATGGCAACCGCAAACGCGACGTTCGAACTGTTCGAGGACGCTGAGGCCAAGTGGCGCTGGCGACTCGTCCACGACAACGGCAACATCGTCGCCGACAGCGGCGAGGGGTACACGAGCAAGCAGAACGCCGAACGGGGCATCGAGAGCGTGAAGGAGAACGCGGCGGACGCCGACGTCGAGGAGGCGTAGCCGGGTCGTTCACCTGGACCGGTGGGCCTTTGCTGGGCCTGGTCGAACGGCCATCGTGACCTTCGAGACGACCATCGACGTGCGCTATCGCGACATCGACGCGATGGGCCACGTCAACAACGCCGTCTACGCCTCCTACCTCGAACAGGCCCGCGTCGAGTACTTTCGGGAGCTACTGGACGTCGATCTCTCGGCGATTGGCGCGGTGCTGGCGACGCTCGAACTCGAGTACGAGCGGCCAGTCACCCGAACAGATGGCCCGGTAACCGTCGAACTCGACGTGCCACGTATCAATGACTCCAGCCTCCCGATGGAGTATGAACTCTACCGCAAGGACGGAGAACTGGCCGCGACCGCCGACACCGTCATGGTTACCGTCGACAGGGAGTCTCAGTCACCAATCTCTATTCCGGAGCGGTGGCGCGATGCAATCGCGGAGTTTCACGAGTTTTGAGCGGCCGACAGGCAGGCGAACTTCGTGGTTCACGAGTTTTGAGCGGCCGGCCGGCAGACGAACTCCGTGGGTTACGACCGCTGAGCCGACGGGCGTGAACTCTCGGCGCCAACGGGTTATTAACGCACCGCGCCGTTAGGCCGGGTGTGTACAGCGCTCGGGACCGGGTCGAACAGAAAGAGTGGCTCGGGCATATTCAGCGTGCAGCCGACACGCTGGAACTCGGCGCGGAGTCGCGGTCGACCGCCGAGGACCTGTTCCTGAGCAACGTTCCCGACGCCGACCGCTCGAAACCCGCCGTCGCTGCCGCGGCGGTCTACGCCGGGGCGCTGGTTGCCGGCGAGGAGCGCTCCCAGACGACGGTCGCCGAGGCGATGGACGTCACGCGGCTCTCGGTCCAGTCGCGGTGGAAACCGATTCTCGAGGAAGCCGGGTTCCGGACGCCCACGTGGTAGCTACTCCGCAGTCCCGTCGGTCGACTCGCAGGCGGGAGACTCAGTGCCATCGCCTTTCTCCGGCGGGAATCTCCCCCGGCCCTCTCGGTCGGGCGTGAGGTTGCCGTGCCGGTCGATTTCACCCGAGACGATCCGCGTCGAGGAGATGCGCTCGCCGTCCTCCGCGGGGATGTGATCGACGACCTCGATGCGGAGCGGGTCGAACCCCCGTTCCTCGCGGATTTCGTTGATGCGCTCGCCACCGCCGCGGGTTTCGGGCGAGACGACCAGCGCGTCGAACTGCGCTTCGGTCGCGATTCCGGTCGGTTCCTCGAGTTCGCGTATTTCGAACTCCCGGTCGTACTCCCGGGCGAGGCGTTCGAGTACGGTTGACAGTTCCGCCTTTCGCTCGTCGAATGGCCGGACGTACCGCTCGATGTGTCTGGTTTCCGGCGCCAGTTCGTCGGCAGTGAGGCCGACGGTCACGTCGCCGAGCTCGAACGCCCGACGGAACAGCGCGAGGTGGCCGTCGTGAACGGGGTCGAACGTCCCCCCCAGGGCGACCTGCATACCTGCCGGTGTGCTCGCCGGGGTTAAAAGACCGTCACTCCGCGTCCGGGTCGTCGTCGGACGTGTCGGCGTCGCCGTCGGTCGCGTCATCGTCGCCATCCGCTGCTGACTCGTTGTCTTCGCCCTCGGCAGTGTCGTCGCCGTCACCGGTCGTGGCATCGTCACCGTCGCCCGACTCGTCGCTGACGGAGATGGTGACCGGCCCCGTGCCGTCGCCGTTCTGTCCGCGGCTCAATCGGTCGTCGAGATTGAAGACGGCGTTCAACTGGTTCTGGACCTGGCCCACCGTCTCCGCGACGAGGTCGCTCGGCGAGATGGCCTCGTACTCGTAGGGGTTGTTGCCGGCGCCAGCGCTCTCGCGTTTCGACCGCGAGACGGTCTCCTCGTCGTGAAGGTCCGCCAGCGCTTCTCGCACCGTACTGGGGTAGAGGCCGGACCCTTCGGCAACTTCCTCGCTGGTGCTCTGGGGGTTCTGCCGGAGATAGACGTAGATGCGGGCCCGCGTCTCGGTGTCGAGCAGCCACGCGAGCAGGTCGACGACGCTCTGGTCGAACTCGCCGATCGCTTTGTCCGCGCCCTCCTCCAGTCGTTTCCGCGCTGCCCGGATCTCGCTTTCCGATGACTCCCCCTCGTCAGGCTCTGAATCCTCGTCAGTCATGTGTTCTCGGTCGGAGGTCACAACTCCGCAGTGATAAACGTTTGGCGAACGGACGGCTGATTCGTCCGAAATTGGGACCCTCGGTACTGAGTCTTCGCCCCTCGGACCTCAATCTCGGGAGCGTCCAGTTCCAGACTGCATATCGAGGCAGTAAACCCATACATCGGCCACGAGTAGCCAGTCCCGTGTCTGACACAGTCGACCCCGCCCGAGTCGGGCGGACGCCGCTGGTCGAACTCGATATCGGCGTCGATGCCACCGTCTACGCCAAGGTCGAGTGGTTCAACCTCCCCGAGGCGGGCCACGGCGGTGGGTCGATCAAGACCCGCATCGCTCGTGAGATGCTGAACGGTGCCGAGGCACGCGAGGAATTGAACCCGGACAGCACCGTGGTCGAGGCAAGTAGCGGCAACACGGGTAGCGCACTCGCCCGATTGGGCGCCCTCCGGGAGTACGACGTGACCATCGTCATGCCGGAGGACGCGGCTGTCGGGAAGGTGGCGGCCGTTCGGGAGGCTGGCGCCGAAATCGAGTTCGTCGGCCGCGAGAAGGAGTACGACGCGATGGTCCACCGGAGCAGCGACCTGGTCGAAGGCATGGCCGGTGAGGTGTGGCTGGCCGACCAGTATGGGAACCCCGACAACCCTGGAGCCCACGAGCGGACGACCGGCCCGGAAATCTGGAGCCAGACCGGCGGACAGGTGACACAGTTCGTTACCGGCGTCGGCACCGGCGGCACCGTGACCGGGGCGGGCCGCGCCCTAACGGAGCGCGGTACCGTCACCGTGGCCGGCTTCGAACCGGTCAGTGCGACACACGCCATCGGTGGCCTGAAGTACCTCAGATCCGGCGACCGCTATCACCCCGAGACGTACGACGAGTCGGTCCTCGACGCCAAACTCTACGTCGAGACCGCGGACGCCGACAACCGGGCAAAGGAACTCCGGGCGCGCTACGAGGACGCGTGCGTGCCCATCGTCGATACCGGCCAGTACGACGAAGCGACTGTCCGCAAGCATCTGCGTGTCGACGGCCAGTTCCTCGTCGGCCCCTCCAGCGGCGCCGGTGTCCAGGCGATACGACAGCGCGCAGCGGCGGGCGCCCTCGACGCCGACGACGTGGTGGTAATGATGCTCTGTGATCGAGGGGACAGATACTCCGCCGGGCTCTGGGACGGCTATCTGGACGACTCCTGCCATGTTCACAATTTGTAAAAATTGTACGGGGCTCACACCACGTGGACATGTCTCAGAGTCCAGGCGTGTTGCCGCGAGAACCCCGTCAGTCGATGACCCATCGTGGACGCCGCGGCCACACTGACAGCCTTTATCAGTCGGCTTCGTCAACGAACCCCATGGTTCAGGCGAGAACGCGCGCGTGGCTGTCGACGGTGACGTTGGTCGTCGGTGCGCTACTCATTGGGGACGCCATCCACGGGGTGGTAACCATCGGCGCATTCGGCCCGACGTCGCCCGCTGCGCTGCTTCGGGTTGTGGCCGGCATCGCCCTGGTCGCCGTCGGGGCACAGCTTCGAACCCCGGCGGAGTCGTACATCTCCAGCGTCGACCCGGAACCCGATGAAACCGGGTCTGCCGACGGGGATGGCGAGTTCGAACCCGAGCTCTCGCCCCTCGGTGGCGAGATGGAGGCCCAGGACCGCGAGGATGGGGCAACCGACGGCGACGAATCGTCGGGGCACTGAGCGGTTTTCGACCGGCCTGCCCGCAGGCGGTTCGCGGCCATTCTCGGGGGAGAAGACAAAACTTTAACCGTGGCTGGCAGTACCACCTTCTATGACTCTTCGCGAGCAGGTGCCCAAACCCCTCCGTGGTCCGGTCGGGTTCGGGTCCCTCGGCGTGATGGTCGTCTTCATCGCAATCGGATTCGTGCTAACTACCCTCGGCCTCACCATGGTCGCAGGCCTCTCGGTCCCGGAAGGACTCTCCAAGGTTGAGTCGGTCACCGTCGCCGTCATCGGTATCGTCTGTCTCACCATCAGCTATCTCGGCTGGAAGGGGTTCAACTACTTCGCATACTGAGATGCACGATATCCGGGAACACCCCGACGCCCCCGACCTTGAGCGGATTCAGGAGCTGACTGTCGAACCGATACCCATCGAGGAGGTGCGGAAGCGCCGCGAGAACGGCGAGACACTCGTTCGGGATAATCTCCTCGACAGGGACGACCTCGACGTTCGGCTTCCGCTGAGTGACGACCCGGCCGAGGACGAAACCGAGAACGTCGGCGTCGCGCTCTATCGGCTGGTCCAGTTGTTCGGAACGCCCAATCTGCCTGAGTACCTCGCCGGTGCCGACATCAGCTGGCGGGACGACGACGTCTTCGGCTACCTGTTCCGGGTTATGGCGGACCAGGAGGGCGAGGAACTGCCCGACGAGTGGCTGATTGTCGTCCACGACTACCACGTCCGCATCGGCGCCAGCGTCGTCGAGTGGCGCGACGGCGAGGGCGACCTGACGGCCGAGACGAAAACCGCACTCACGTCGCTCCATCTGGCACACAACCTCGCGAACGAACCGGTTCGTTGCGAGTTCGAAGAGGTCTGGTTCTGAGACGTCGCGATAGTTCTCGCGGGGGGTCTCCGCTCCGCGTTGATGTTCGGCCGCGTGACCGGCAGGACTCGACGGCAGCGGTTCACGTGACGCGAGGACGGCGGTTCGCATGACGACACGACAGCCGCAGCTCCGGGCCGGTGGTTCGTCATCAGCGTCGCGATTCCGTTTCGGGGGACCGTCGCCCGGGGTGTTCGTGTTCCGCGGACTATCGGCCGGTACTGAACACGTGCATCAGGCCGAACGCGGCCACGATGGATGCAACCAGCAGTCCCGTGAACGCCGGAATGATCCCGCTATACGGGTAGAGATCCAGCCAGAAGCCGGCGTAGGCAAGCACGATGAAGGTGGGCACCGAGAGCAGCAGGAACGCCGAGGAGAGATAGCTCGCGAGCGTCGGGTCCTCGCTGTGGCTCGCGAACGTCCCCCGCTCTTTGACGTCCTTGTTCGGGTTCGGTGTATCCCGCGGCATACGCTGGCTAAGGCGCAGCGGCGACTAAAGTCCCGCGGTCAGTCGTGGACCGTGCCGTAGTACGACACGACGAGGAGCCAGCCACAGAGAAACGCCAGGAGGTAGGTGAACACCGCCGCCGTCATCGCCCGGCCGGCGAGTTTGAGGAGTAACTCCCCCTGGATGCCGGGGTCGTACCAGAGGAACTCCTCGCCGGATGGGGGCTCCTCGAGGACGAACAGCGGCGAGACGTACGTCCCGATGTGGACCAGCACCCCCACGAGCAGGCCGTAGGACGCCGCTGCGACGCTCTCCACGAGGTCGCGGGTCAGGATATGCGCAAACCCGCCCGCGATGGCGACCGCCACCAGCGCCACCCAGGGCTCCACGTAGCCCGGGGCGAGTGTGTCCCGGATGTAGAGGAACTCCGCCATGCCGGAGACGACGCCGACGGCGACGCCGGTGGCGAGCACACGGGGCACCAACGGGATGGGCAGGCTGACGCGCTCGAACACGTTAGCCATCGCTCACCCCATCGAGCCGGATGTCCTTGCTGACGGTGCGGTCGTCGATAGCCACCGACAATACCCCATTTATCGAGAGTTCACCCGCGTTCAGTGCCTCGCGAGTCGGCTCCGCGTAGCCCGAAAGTAGCTCGATGCGGACACCGAGGCTGGCGGTTTCGCCGGGTGCGATCGTAGCTTCTTCAATCTCCGTCCCACTGATGTCGCTGTACTGCTCGTCATCGACAGAAGCGATGAGGAACACGCCGATGATTTCGACTGGTCGCGTCGACGGGTTCTCCAGTCGCATGGCAAAGGTGAGCGTGTCGTTTTCGACGGCGGCGTCCGTCACGGCGACGTCGCTCCCGATGATTGCGAACTCCGACAGGTGGCCGCCGTAGGCCGTCGCGAACGGCACCGCGACAGCAAGCGCCAGGAGCAGAAAACAACCGATTGCCAGAATGCGGCGGTGTTTGGGGGTCATTCCTATCTGCGGAAGTAGCCGGTGAAGAGCACGTAGGTCATGTAGCCGAACATCACGACCAGCGGGAAGACGAAGAGCCACGCAACCACAGTATCACCCAGTC
>CAYXXM010000103.1:1557-7213 GCA_964469085.1 uncultured Haloferacaceae archaeon | reverse complement strand
CTGGTGTTCGACAACGACGCGTGGCGGAAAACCGGCGAGTCCGTCCAGGGCGGCTACGACGAGATCAACGAGGAGATCGTCAGGCGGTTCGGCATCCTGTTCGGCGCCGGCGAGGTCGAGCAGGGCGGCGAGGTCGCCGAGAGCGTCGTCGACTCATCGGAGATCATCAACACGCTGGCCGGCGGCGGCGTCTCCACGGTGGGCTACGCCCGCGAAGGCGTCGACAACACCGGCGGCGCGAACAGCGGTGGACTCCTCTCTCGGCTCACCGGCGGCAACGACGAGGAGGAACTCGACACGGCCCACACCACCAACCGCATCACGAGCCTCGTCCGGAAGGCGGCACTCGGTCGGCTAACCCTCCCCTGTGAAATCGAGGGTGCCGAGCGCGCGCTGCTCGTGATGGCGGGCCCGCCGAAGTATCTCAACCGGAAAGGCATCGAGCGCGGCCGGAAGTGGCTCGAAGAACAGACCGGCAGCATGGAGGTCCGTGGCGGGGACTACCCCGTCTCCGAGGCGGACTTCGTCGCCGGGGTCATCATGCTCTCGGGGGTGAACAACGTCCCGCGCATCAAGGAGCTCCAGCAGGTTGCCATCGAGGCCCAGGAGAACATCGAGGAGATCCAGCAGGAGAGCGACGAGAAACTCGAAGGGCTCGTCAACGACGACGACGACGAACTCGAGTCGCTGTTCTAACCCCTCGTGCAGCTTTTCGTCCCGTTCGCCGCCGAGCGCCCGAAGACCCGTCTCTCTGACGTTCTGAGCGCCGGCGAGCGCCGCGAGTTCTCCCGGGCGATGCTCGCGGATGTCCTCGACGCGCTCGCAGCGGTCAGTCTCGACGGCGATTCCCTGGAACCGACGGTGCTCGCGACGGCGCCCGTGGACGTCGATGCGCCGGTGGTCGTCGACGAGCGCCCGCTCGACCCGGCGGTGAACGAGCGCCTCGACGCGGTGCCAACCGCGATCATCATGGCGGACCTTCCGCTGGCGACGCCCGCAGCGCTCGCGGACCTGCTCACCGCATCGGGTGACCTCGTCATCGCCCCCGGCCTCGGTGGCGGCACCAACGTGTTCATCGCCCGGGATTCAGCCTTCCACGTCGACTACCACGGGGCGTCGTACCGCGACCACCTGGCCATCGCTCGCGACGCCGGCCTCTCCGTGACGGAGGTCGATTCCCGGCGGCTCGCCGTCGACATCGACGAGGCATCGGACCTCACGGAACTGCTGCTCCACGGCGAGGGGGCGGCGCGGGACTGGCTGGTCGACGCGGGATTCGAGTTGGCGACGACCGACGGCCGGGTGCGCGCGGCGCGGGAGTGAATCTTCGGGCGTCGTTTGGGTGAGTCTGGCGTGCCGCGTCCGAAGGTCGGCTTCCTTGGGGCTTCGAAACCCCCGACTGAGACGGCTCACCGCAGAACGAGTCCGCATTCAGGGGTCGACGTCGGGTCTTCGTCACGCGGTGTTGCAGATGCATTCATGGCTTTCGCCAGCAAGCTGGAGGATATGACTGTGAATTCGCTTCGCAAAGTCGGCCATCAATCGCGCACTCTGCTCCGTTCCCACTCCTTCACGGTAGTAGGTGCGGGAGCGATTGTTCCGCCAGAGCCGAATCAGTTTCTCCGTAAAATCCGCCCCGTACAGCGCTGCGTTTTCGCCGAGTTCGTAGACCATCCTGTGGTCGACGAACTCGTCGTCACGGATGTAGCCGTTCTCCTGGAGATAGAACTGGATACTCCGCTCGATTGCCGCAAATGATGATTCGATTATCACCGTATAGTAGCCGTTTCTCTGCTGAAGCGAGCTAATAGCTTCCAGCATCCGGCAGGATTTCCTGAGTTGAAGAAACGCAGAGCTATCGACATCCAAACCGGTTTCGGGTTCCCCTGAACCGGTACGGAATTCCACCAATACGTCATCTAACGTCTCTTCGATGGCACTCTCATCCATTCAGTATCTCCGTCCGTAGCGCTTCCAGTTGATCGGTGCTGTAGAGCGTGATCGCCTCTGAAACGATCTCTTGAAGCTTTTCACCGTACTGCTCAGCTGTGTCAATCGACTCGACCAGTACCTGAAACTCGTAACGCTCGCTTCCGATCTCCGACTCCTCGAATTCTTGTCGAAACTCCTGTATACTTCTTCTCGATGATAGGAGATCGTCTTCGACGAACACCTGAATATCGATGTCGCTGGCACGGTCAGCTTCGCCCCGCGCAACGCTCCCGAAAAGCAGAACCCCGACAAGATTGCTGCCCTGGTCATCCTCGACTTCGTCGACGAACGCCTTTACGGGGTCACGGAACTGCTCCTGTGGAATCTCGAGGATGGGATCGTCCGGTTTCCGGATGCGATTCCGGTTTATGCCAGTGAGTTTCTTGTTTCCGTCTCTACGTGTCTTGATTAGATCCAGTTGGTCGAGCACTGTGAGGGCTGTGTCGACGGTTTGCGCGCCATGCCCTGTTAATTCTCGGAGTCGGCGTACCCCGAACTCTTCATGTGGGTTTCGGTAGAGGAACTGGAGGATATCGTCCGTTGCCTGATTTCGGAACACCCTGTCGTCTCCAAGCGGTATCGTGAGGAGGACCCCAGGCTCATTTTGGTCAATCATACTGTCCACGGTCAATTTTACTGACCGGGATTTAAATAGATGGGGGAGATATTGCTGCTCCAATCTATCTCCTACGACACACCCCTCGCAAAACGCTCCGCCCACCGACCGCGTGTGAAAGCTTCTTGCCCACCCGCGAGAGAGTGCGGCTGTGTTCCCCGCCGCCGAGGCGTACGACGTCGACGTGACCGTCGCGGAGCGGGACGTCGAGCGCCTGCTGGCGGTCACGCCCGCGGACGTCGAGCCCGCGCCGGCACTCACCTTCTCCCGGAACGTGTTCATCCCGCTGACGACTGCCTGCCGGTACACCTGCAGCTACTGCACCTACTACGACGTGCCGGGCGAGGCGACGCTCATGTCGCCCGAGGAGATTCGCCGGCAGTGCCGCATCGGCGCCGACGCCGGCTGTACGGAGGCGCTGTTCACGTTCGGCGACGACCCGGACGACCGCTACACGGAGATTCATGCCCGACTCGAGGAGTGGGGCCACGACTCCATCCACGAGTATCTGCGCGAGGCCTGCAAAATCGCGCTTTCGGAGGGACTGCTCCCGCATGCCAACCCCGGCGACCAGACCCGCGAGCAGATGGCGACCGTCGCGCCGGTGAACGCCTCCATGGGGGTGATGCTGGAGACCACCGCCGACGTGCGAGCGCACTCTGGCGGCCGCCGGAAGACCCCTGGCCAGCGGCTCAACACCATCGAGGTCGCGGGGGAGCTGGGCATCCCGTTCACGACGGGCATCCTGGTCGGCATCGGCGAGGACTGGCGCGACCGGGCCGAGAGCCTGCTCGCCATCCGCGAACTCCACGAGCGCTACGACCATGTTCAGGAGGTCATCGTCCAGAACGTTGTGCCCAACGAGCGCTCCTCGTTCGAGCAACCGAGCGTCGAGACGATGCGGCGCGCGGTCGCGATGGCCCGCGTCGCGCTCCCCGCGGAGGTGTCCGTGCAGGTGCCCCCGAATCTCTCGCCAGCCGAGGAACTGCTGGACTGCGGCGTCGACGACCTCGGCGGCGTCTCGCCGGTGACCGAGGACTACATCAACCCGGAGTACGCGTGGCCGGCGCTCCAGGAGCTCCGCGATATCGCGGACAGCGCCGGCGTCCCCCTCTACGAACGCCTGCCGACGTACGACCGGTACCTGCCCGACGCGCTGCGCCGCGATGGGTTCGACGGACGGATTGCTGCGACGCCAGCGAACGGCAACGACTGGCTATCCGACCGGATTCTGCGCCGTATCGAGGCGGACGGCGTGCACGCCGAGCGGTTCCGGCGCGTCGCTGGGCGTGAGGGGCCGTTGTCACTGCCGGAGTAGGCTCGCCCCGAGTAGCGGTTCCCCACAGCCGGCTGGCGGTGTCGGCGCCGGTAGGCAACGTGCCAGACTGTCAATCGTCCAGCAGCGGCGTCCCGTCAGCCTTCGGCCCCAACCGTGGACCGTACGGCCCGCCGTCCATCTCCACCCGCCGCGTCGTCTTGTACTCCGTCGAGCGCTCGGCCAGCGGGCGGCCGATGGCGCTCACCATCTCGGCGTAGTCGGCGACGCTGCGGAACTCGCCGTACTGGCCGCCGGCGCGCTTGGTGATCTCCTCCGAGAGGATGGTGCCCATGAAGTCGTCGGCGCCGCAGTTGAGCAGCTTCAACCCGTGTTCGTCGCCGGATTTGACCCACGAGGACTGGATATGCTCGACGTTGTCCAGGAAGAGCCGTGCGACCGCCACGAGCAGTTCGTCCTCGTCGTGGCTGGCGCCCGAGTCGACGACGCCCGCCTCGTAGAGCGGCGTCTGCTGATGGATGAACGACAGCGGGACGAACTCCGTGATCCCGCCGGTTCGGTCCTGCAGGTCCCGAATCACCTTCAGGTGCTTCGCCCGGTGCATCTCGTTTTCGACGTGGCCGTACATCATCGTCGAGGTGACGGGCAGGCCCGCCGCCATCGCGCCCTCCATCGCGTCGACCCACTCCTGCGTGGACATCTTTCCGGGGCAGATGACCTCGCGCACCTCGTCGACGAGGATCTCCGCGGCGGTGCCGGGCGCCGAGTCCAGGCCGGCCTCCTTCAGTCGCCCGTAGATTGACGCGTAGGAGCGCTCGGTCCCCCGGCGGGCGTGATACGCCTCCTCCGGCGTGACCGAGTGGACGTGGATGCCGTCGACGGACATCGCCCGGAGCTGGTCGACGTAGGTGCCGGGGTCGGTCCGGTAGCGCCCGGGGGGCTTGTAGTTCACCTCGCTGGCGGGGTCGTCAAAGCCTTCCAGCACCTCGCGGTGCTCGGCGTCGAGCGCGAACGCGGGGTGGAGCCCGGAGACGGAGGTGACCTCGGAGACGCCGCGGTCGACGGCGTCCTGCACCACCGCGCGGCTCTCTGCCGGCGTTTTGGTGAAGCCGGGATGGTCGACGTCGCTCCCTTTCTCGAAGGCGTGGGCGCTGTCCTTGAAGTTACAGAACAGGCAGCCGGTGTTACAGGCGGTGGTGACGTTGTTGTTGACGTTGGCGACGAACGTCACCTCCTCGCCCACCATCTCGGCGCGCCGGCGGTCCGCGAGTTCGAGCACCCGCTCCTTGCGCTCGGTATCGATGCCCGCCCGTTCGGTGCCGGTCGTCAGGAGTTCGACGGCCTCGTCGACGGCGAGGCGGACCCCGTCTGCGGCCTTCTCGAACGCGTTCTCGAAGGACTGGTCAGTCTCGGGCACGAACGCGAAATCGAACCCGTCCGGGTCGAGGTC
The DNA here is from genome assembly GCA_964469085.1 of uncultured Haloferacaceae archaeon. Lineage (GTDB taxonomy): Archaea > Halobacteriota > Halobacteria > Halobacteriales > Haloferacaceae > Halolamina. Next base: position 1,879 of record CAYXXM010000103.1, on the reverse strand, counting down.
GGCCGCCGAGGACATAGCGGAACCCGGCAGCGAAGCGTGAAAAACCGACCGGTCACGGCCACGTGCGTGGTCGGTCAACCGGGGAGCGAACCTGACGGAGCGCACCCGGAGCCAGCAACCGCCACGCCGAGGCGTAGCTACTTCCGCCCGCAGTACCTTCCGCCGGTAATGAGCCACGACGTGTCGTTCCTCTCCGACCTGGCATTAGACGGTGAGGTGGTGACCGACCGTGGGCGACGGGAGCAGTACGCCAGCGACGCCGGCGTCGAGGAGTTCTCGCATCTCACCGGGACCGATACCGGCGGTGAGGAGTTCTCGCATC
>CAYXXM010000103.1:0-1457 GCA_964469085.1 uncultured Haloferacaceae archaeon | reverse complement strand
GGACCGATGCCGGCTGTGAGGAGTTCTCGCATCTCACCGGGACCGATACCGGCGGCGAGAGGTCCTCCAAACTCGGCCTGACCGACGAAGGCCCCGACGCCGTCGTGCTCCCTGAATCCACCGGCGACGTCTCGAAATTGCTCGCGGCGTGCTCCGAACACGGCGTCCCAGTCACGCCCTACGCCGCCGGGACGGGGCTGGAGGGCGGGGCGGTGCCGGTCGACGGCGGCGTCAGTCTCGACCTCACTCGGATGGACTGCATCCGGGACGTGCGCCCGGATAGCCTCCAGGTCGACGCCGAGGCGGGGGTCCTCGGCGGCGACCTCAACGAGCGAATCGAGCGCCACGGCCTGTTCCTCCCGGCGTTCCCCTCCTCGGCGGAGATCTCGACCGTCGGCGGCATGGTCGCCACCGACGCCGCGGGGATGGGGACGGTGAAGTACGGCGAGGTGGCCGACTGGCTGCTCGAACTCGAGGCAGTGCTCGCGGACGGAACCGTCCTGGAGGTGGGGAGCGAGGCGCGCAAAACCTCCGCCGGGTACAACCTAAAGGACCTCCTCGTCGGTAGCGAGGGCACGCTGGCTGTGGTGACGCGGGTGACGTTCCGACTTGCGGGCCTCCCCGAACAGCGCTGGGGCGGGCGCGCGACGTTCCCAACGCTCGGCGACGCCGCGGCAGCCGTGACTGACGCCGTGGGCGCGGGCGTTGACCTCGCGAAGGTTGAACTGCTGGACACCGACACCGTCGAGGTGGCCAACGCCTACAGCGACGTTGGGCTGGCCGAGCAGCCGACGCTGTTCGTCGAATTCCACGCCGACCACGACGTGGATGCGGAGGTGGGGTTCTGCGAGACGGTGTTCTCCAGCCACGGACTGGAGACGTTCGAGGTGGCCGAGACCGAGGCCGAGATGGCCGACCTCTGGCAGGCCCGAAAGGACCTGACGTACGCGCTGGACGAGTACGACCCCGACCGGACCCAGCTCCACCCCGGCGACGTCACCGTGCCCATCGGCCGCTACGCCGAGATGGTGGCCGAGGCGAAGGCGCTCGGCGAGGAGTACGGGCTGGCGGTTCCCTGCTTCGGCCACGCGGGCGACGGCAACGTCCACTTCTCCATCATCGCCGACCCGGACGACCCCGCGGAAGTCGAGCGCGCAGACGAACTCTACGCGGCCATCACGACGCGAGCGCTGGAACTCGACGGCACGCTCACCGGCGAGCACGGCATCGGCGTCGGCAAGCGCGACCACCTCGCCGACGAACATGGGGAGGAGGGGGTGGCGCTGATGCGCCGGGTGAAGGAGGCGTTCGACCCGCAGGGGATTCTCAACCCCGGAACGGTGCTGCCAGAACCGGAGTCCTGACACGGATGTCCACGAACACGAATATTTTGAGCTGAGAGGCGGAGACAGTAGCCATTAATGTGAAGATTGAAGGGCCAGCGGCGGCCCCCTCCG